>JAFQQW010000025.1 GCA_017410375.1 Clostridia bacterium
CGAGGATTCCGCTCCATTGCTTGCTTTTTGTCAATTTGAACTCTACCGTACCTCTGTACGCCGACGAATTCAAATTGACAAAATATAACTTCCTTTTTCTTAAGTCTACAGCGTGTCGATAGGTTTATCGACACGCTGAGAGCATGCAATCGGATGATTGCATGCTCTTTTACAATTTTTTACGGAATTCCGTTGGTGTACTGCCGGTCATTTTTTTAAATTGACGGCTGAAATGTGCAACACTTCTGTATCCGCAATTCTCTGCAATTTCATGGATGGCTTTGTCGGTGGTGCGCAGAAGCGATTGGGCAATGATTATGCGATTTTGTATAATGTTTGCCATGGGAGAAATGCCGTATTTTTGCTTATACACGACATGAAAACGGGACGGGCTCATATGGCAGGTGGCAGCAACCTTTTCGATGTTCCAGTCAAACTGCGCACAGCCCAGTATTTCGGTACGCATGTTATGGATTGTAATTTCTTTGTCGGTGCGAGGCTGAACAGGTATGGTGCTGAAAATCTCTTTTGTTTTTTCCAGTAATGCTTTCAGCAAAAGGTCGAGGGTGGCACCGTGTTCGGTGCCGGAATGAAATTCTTCATGCAGTAAACGTAAAAGTGTGTAAAAAAAGTCAGTGTTCTGTATTTGAATCGGTGTATCGAAAGTTAGCTGACATTGTTCCTTTTGCGTTGCACTGAACACCACAAAACTGTTGATAAAAGGACCTTTTGCACTTTTAAAATATTGCTTGCTTGCAGGGCTAAACAAAATGATGGTGTTTTTCGGCAAGACAGATAGTGTACCGTTTAAAACAATTTTGGTGTCGCATTGAAAAAGCTGAAATGTGCAGTAAGGTGCATAGTCTCGCTTTGTATAAAATCTTTCTTTCTGTACGTTGTCTATACCGGTACGATAAATTTTCATCAGCTTCACCTCGCTTTCTTTTAGTATATCACACAAACAGAAAAAATCAAGATTTTTAATAAAAAATGCAAAAATCAGCTTTAAAAGAGCAAAAAAATGAACATTCGATACAAAAGAAAAATGCAAATTCCTAAAAGAAAAAGATATTGAATGTCATCTGATTATATGATACAATGAAATTAGATTATAATCAGGAAAGGAAGATGAATAATGAAAAGATGTATCAGTTTACTGTTAACACTTTGTATGTTGCTTTCGCTTGTTCCGGCAATCCCGGTATCGGCAGAACAACCAATAAGTGTATATGTAAACGGTGAAAAACTCGAGTTCGACGTAGACCCGGTTCTGATTAACGACAGAACCATGGTTCCTATGCGAAAAATCTTTGAAACCTTAGGTGCGGTTGTTTCCTGGAACGGAGACAGTGAAACTGCATCGGGTGTCCGCAACGGTGTTCGTGTTTCTGTGACCATTGACAGCCCAAAAGCAAGGGTTGGCAACGAAACAAAAACGCTCGACCAGCCTCCGGTGCTGTTAAACGGCAGAACCTTAGTTCCGCTCCGCTTTATTTCCGAAAGCTTTGGTGCGAAGGTAGAGTGGGTGGATGAAACCCAGACGGTTAACATCACCATGGAAGGAACGGCGAACGAAACATATTATTTTGCGGCAAAAGCCTTTGAGGCGCTTGGCTCCTGGGAGCTTTCTTCTGATTGTTTATTCGGTTCTACCGGCTCTAAAGATGATGAAACCGGTACCGTTCCGGGTACAGAGCCTGCGGTAACCCGACTGAATGTGAATCAGGAAGGTACATACAAGGTTTGGGTGCTTGCCCGTGACTTTGCAACCAACCGCCAGGGACACCGTTATTTTAATGTTGCAATTGACGGAAAGATGAGTGATATGAAGGTTGGTACCCACGGCAAAGACGGGTTCCATTGGCAGGAAGCGGGCTTGTTTATCTTAAAACCCGGCAGCCATACCTTGGAATTGCATGATACCTCCGGTTATTGGGCGCGTTGTCAGGCGGTTTTGGTAACCGCGGACAAGGATTTTGTGCCGAGTGTGGATGCAATCGGTGAATATGCAATTAAATACAGCAGTGCAATCAATCAGAGTATTCCGGTTTGCGTATATCCTTACTGGGCAACACAGCCGATGCAGGAATCGGATGTTATTTCTATTGAAAATGACGGCTACAAAGTAAACTTCATCAAAGGTCAGGGTGCAAAAGGTGCTTTGATTCAGAATGAAATCTTTGTAAAGAAAAACGGCGAATGGTTAAAGGTGAAGGATAAATCCGAACAGTTCGGCTTTTTGATGATGGCGGCTGACCATTCCGAAACTGCAACACCCCGTGTAAAGGGGCAGGTCATTACCTCCAATCTGGAAGGTGAATTCTTTAAGCAGACCTTAGAAATTAACGGTAAGCAGGAAACCATTACGGCTTCGAATTTCTATGAATCGGGCGTACCGTACTGGTTCCTGGCGAACAATATGCAGAAAATTTCGGATACCGAGGTTAAACTGTTCTTCCCGACAAAAGCAGGTGCAACCGTAACGGCAATCTGCTCTTTGGATGCATTGTGCAATGAACCCAAATTCCAATTGAATGCGAAATTTGATAAAGATGGTGCATATTCGTTCCTGTTTTTCTCAGGTGATGCAATAGATGAAAGCAAATTTGAAAGAGTGCTTGCGCCCTTTATGTTTACCCGAGAATATGTTCCCACAACCGGTGTATTCTCCGAAGTTTATATGTTTACGCCCATGGTATCTTTCGTAACCAACACAGCAGATGGCGGTACCATGACCGAGGGGGTAGTGGTAGACCCGACCTCTACTGTTCAGGATGTGGCATACGTTGAAAATGCACGGTACGGTTTTGTGCTTCGTGATGAACAGGGTGGAATGCGACCTGCTCTTTGCGCGCCAATGTTTGGCACGCCTGCTTCTAACTTCAAGGCAGGGGATACCTATTCCTTTGCGTACCGTGTGTTTGCAGGGACAGATGGTTGGTATGAAACCTTTAAGCATGTTTCGCAGGATATCTATGAAGTAAAAGACATCCGTACCAATTACCATGCGACTTTAAATGAAGCTATTTTCAACATTACCGATTTGATGGCAGATGACCTTTATGGTGCATGGGATGAAAAGACCAAAGGCTTCTATTATGCGGAAATGGATCATACGGCATCCCAGTGTAATCCTTTGGAAATTGTACAGCGCTACCTGCTTTCCGAGGATGAAGAATTTTATGAAGAACGCGTAGTGCCGACCATTGCATTCCTGCTTTCCAGACAGAACAATCATTTTAACCGCTATTTAGACGACGAGTCATATATGGGCACGAAAAAGTTAGGACTTTCGCCCAACATCAGCGGCAGTGCGATGTACACAGCACTTTATAAGATGTCCCAGGGCAGAATGCCGTATCTGCTGGATGCAGCATTAACCAAAAATACCAAGGACGGTCTGGCAGGTGTTGCTGCGCAGGAAAGCTTCTACGAAATCACCGGTGATGCACAGTATAAGGAAAATGTGAAAAAAGCGGCGGATGCCATTATCAGCAGTTATGAAACCGAAGCATTCAAGCGAGGGGACGACCTGCTCTTGAACGCGGGCTTTGTTTCCGGTGACTTTAATACCGAGCTTTCTGCGTTGATTTATACTTATGAGCTGACCGGCGAACAAAAATACTTAGATGCAGCAGAAGAGGTCGGCAGAAATGCAGCTTTGACCCTCTCTTCTTTAGGCTACCAGAATGGTTATGATGATAATATGTATCATGTAGATCCGCAGACTGCCGCGGATGCGCATGTTATCTACGCAGACAATACAGATGCGTGGTGGTGGAGAGGTGATGTGCAGTGGAGAATTGGTTTCCCGCATGGCACATGGGGACCTCTTGAAGGCACAGTTTCCACCATTGATGAGGACGATGCGCCCGGTTGGACATTTGCAACCGCAGGTCTTACCACAGAGCATGCAAGAACCGCAGGTCACAGTAACTTCATTTTAATGAATACCTGGGCACCGAGCTTCTTGAAGCTTGCACAGTATACAGGTGATGAATATTTCACCACCCAGGCAAGAAATGCTATTGTCGGAAGATTCAGTAACTATCCCGGTTACTACATCGACCGTTATTACACCGACTATATGAAGGAAAGATATCCGTATGAAGGACCGGAATACAACATGTTCTACTATACCCATGTTGCACCCTTTGCGGCATTGGCGGAAGATTTCCTGATTACAGAATTCAAAACCCGTTCGAATGGAAAAGTGTCTTTCCCTGAAGTGCATTTTGACGGCTATTCCTACTTTACTGCAACCCAGTACGGTGCGCGTCCCGGTCAGATGTACGGAGAACAGGATTTATGGCTGTGGAATACAGACGGTATTATGGAAACCTCTGATGTGAATGTAAACTTCCTGGCTGGCAGAAAAGATGGGGTAATGGGTCTTGCGCTCATGAATCAGTCTCAGAATGAGGTAACAACCGAAATTACTTTGGGTGCAAAAGTACCGAAGTTTACAGGCGAAGCGACCCTTTACGCACTTGACGGAAGTCAGTCTGCCGTGCAGGTAACAGACGGTAAGTTTACTGTAACCATCCCTGCAAAAGGTATGCAAACTGCAATTTTAAAGATTCCCGGCATGAAAAAGCCTGCCTACGCATTGGATGAAATCAAATATACCACAAACTACGGTAAAACTGTTACAACGCACAAAAATGGAAGAGGCTATTTGATTCAGCTGAATCCCGAAAAATATCATGCGTATGTATTTATTACCGATCAGGATATTAAATCGTTGCGTGTGGACTACGAAGTGAACGGTAAAAATGAAAGTGTTGTGTGCGACAGCTATCCCTTTGAAGCTATTATTCCCGTAAATTCGCCCGATGCAGAGTTAACTTATAACTTATATGCAACTCTGGCAAACGGTACCGAATCCTATTACGGCAGCGGAAAACTGGCGCCGATGTCCAATGGCCCTGCAACAAATGACATCAGTAAATTCACCCCCGGTGTTTCGAATATTACAGATAACAGACTTGATTTGAGCGGTATGGAGATGTCTCCGGAAATCCCGAAGAGCTTTAAAGGTTCTAAACCGATTGTGTCTTATATCGGTGTGGGCGTGGGAACATTACGTGTTGTTTGCTTGCCGATTGCGTTTGGATATGATGTGAAAGAGAATACCGCAACAGGCTTGTATGTACGAGGCACCTTAAAACTTATTGACGGTTCGGGCGGATTTAATTTCGAGGCCCGTGTTTTGAGCAACGAAGCACGTTCTGATGTTCTTGTTTTGAATGTTGCGGAAACGCCTGATATGCACTTAGAGTATAAAACAGAAAATATGGAGCTTGTTAATTTTGAGGTTTCCAGAACACCTTTTACAGACAAGCTTCCTGAAATTGACAATTCCAACGTGCCTACCATCGAGGAGTTGGCAATGAAGAATCTGCCCAAGAACTTTAAGGAACAACCCCTTAATGTAGATTATGCCGGTGTTGGCGTCGGAACCATCCGTATTGTTGCCTTTACAGACAATATGGATTATGAAGTGAAGTCCGATATGTTCTTTGGTACCAGAGTGAAGGGTAACTTTGTTCATAACACCACCAAAGCAGTTACACCGTTTGAAGGCAAGGTTCTGGGCAACGAAGTGCGTTCAAACAGTACCATTATTGTTGTTGAAGCATCCGTTCCCGGTAATGAACCTATTGAAAACTTCACATTGACAGATTGTGTTCTTTTCAAACCCGAGAAATAATTATAAAGAAGGCATGCAGTCGCATGTCTTCTTTTTTTGAAGACACAATATTGTTGAAAAGTCCAGAAATTAGTTGAAAAATCCATTGGAAATATGTAAAGTGTATGGTAAAATTAGAATGAATAAAAGAGAAAGGGTGAAAATTATGAAAAAGTGTTTAGGAATGTTTCTTGTGTTTTGTATGTTACTTGCACTTAGCCCGACATCTTCTGTTGTTTCTGCACAGCAACCGATAAGAGTGTATGTAAACGGTGAAAAAATTGAATTTGACGTAGATCCGGTTTTGATTAACGACAGAACTATGGTTCCCATGCGCAAAATATTTGAAACATTAGGTGCAGTTGTTTCCTGGAACGGAGATTCCGAAACCGCATCGGGGGTAAGAAACGGAGTTCGGGTTTCGGTATCCATTGACAGTCCGATTGCTAAGGTAGGACGGGATATGAAAAAGCTGGATCAGCCTCCTGTTCTTTTGGATGGGAGAACATTGATACCTCTTCGTTTTATTTCTGAAAGTTTTGGCGCTGAAGTTGAATGGGTAGATGAAACACAGACGGTTTATATCACTTTGAAAGACAGCGATGAAGGCACAATTTATTTTCCTGCTAAAATATTCAGTGATTTAGGCTCGTGGTCTGTTGAATCAGACTGTTTGTTTGGTTCTACAGGTTCTAAAGACGATGAAACCGGCTCTGTGCCCGGCACTGCGCCTGCTATTACAGAATTTGAAATCAAAAGTGACGGAAAATACAATGTCTGGGTGCTTGCAAGAGATTTTGCGACCAACCGTCAGGGACATCGCTATTACAATGTAGGTATTGATAATGAAATGAGTGATATCCGCGTAGGTACACACGGGAAAGACGGATTTCATTGGCAACTTGGTGGCACCTTTGATTTGAAATCCGGCGTACATCAGTTGAAATTGCATGATACCTCCGGTTATTGGGCACGTTGTCAGGCGGTTATGCTCGTGAAAAATCCGGATTTTGTTCCAAACGTAGATGAAATAACAGACTATGCCTTGAAATATGCAGTCAACGAGGGACAGAACTTGCCTGCATGTGTGTATCCGTACTGGGCAACACAGCCTATGACAGAATTTGAAACGGTTACTCTTGAAAATGATACATATAAAGTGCATTTTATCAAAGGACAGAGTGCAAAGGGGCAATTGATTCAGAATGAGATTTTTGTAAAGAAAAACGGTGAATGGATACAAATCAAGGATAAGACAGAGCAGTTCGGCGTTTTGATGATGCAGGCGGATTCGTCTGTTACCGGTACACCCAGAACAAAGGGGATGACCATTACCTCCAATTTGGAAGGCGAATTTTTTAACCAGACAGTCACGGTTAACGGTGAGCAAAAGCAGTTTATTGCAACAGATTTTTATGAAACGGGTATTCCGTACTGGTTTTTGGCAGATGATATGCTGAAAATTTCGGATACTGAAATTAAACTGTTCTTCCCGACAAAAGCCGGTGCAACACTGTCTGCAGTCTGCAGTCTGGATGCACTTTGCGACGAGCCGAAGTTTACCTTGAATGCAAAATTTGATGTGGATGGTGCGTATTCGTTTCTGTTCTTTTCAGGAGATGCTATTGATGAAAGTAAATTTGAACGTGTAATGGCACCGTTTATGTTTACCCGTTCGTATGTACCCCTATCCGGTGTGTTTTCTGAACCGTATATGTTTACACCAATGGTTTCTTATGTAACCAAAACGGATGACGGTGGCACGCTCACAAGTGGTGTGGTGGTAGATCCTGTTTCTACCAAACAGGATGTTGCTTATACTGAAAGTGCACGGTACGGGTTTGTTTTGCGGGACGAAAATGCAAAAATGCGTCCGGCGCTTTGTGCGCCTATGTTTGGTACACCCGGTTCAAACTTCAAAGCAGGGGATACATACTCTTTTGCGTATCGTGTGTTTGCGGGTTTGGATGGCTGGTATGAAACCTTTAAGCATATTTCACAAGATATTTATGAAGTGAAAGATATTCGCACAAATTATTATTCTACATTAAATGAAGCGGTTTACAACATTACGGATTTGCTTGCTGACGATTTATATGGTGGCTGGGATGATAAAACAATGGGCTTTTATTATGCCGAAACCGACAACACGGCATCCCAGTGCAATCCTTTGGAAATTGTACAGCGGTATCTGCTTTCCGAGGACGAGTCATTCTATGAAGAAAGGGTTGTGCCTTCTGTTGCGTTTTTGCTGACCAGACAAGGCAACCATTTTAATCGGAATCTGAATGATACGTCTGTCATGGGCACACAAAAATTGGGTATGGCACCCTCTATCAGCGGTGGTGCGATGTATACATCTCTTTATCAGATGTCGCAAGGCAGAATGCCATATCTGCTGGGTACGGCACTTGGTAAAAACAATATGTCCGGTCTGGCAGGGGTTGCGACACAGGAAAGCTTTTATCAGATTACCGGAGATGAGAAATATAAAAAGAATGTCATGACGGTAGCGGATGAGATTATTGCTTCCTATGATTCGGATGCGTTTAAACAAGCGGATGCCCTTTTGAGAAATTCTGCATTTGTATCGGGCGATTTTAATACACAGCTTTACGCATTGATTTATGCCTACGAGCTGACCGGCGACAAAAAATATCTGGACGCGGCAGAAGAAGTAGGACGTAATGCGGCACTTACGCTGTCTTCACAAGGTTTCCAGAACGGGTACGCCCATAATACCTATCATGTTGACCCACAAACAGCCGCAGATGCCCATGTAATTTGGGCAGATAACGTGGCAGGATGGTGGTGGAGAGGGGATATCCAATGGAGAATTGGTTTTCCGCACGGCACTTGGGGACCGCTTGAAGGCACAGTTTCCACCATCCACGAAGAGGATGCACCCGGCTGGCTGTTTGCAACTGCAGGTCTTACCACTGAGCATGCAAGAACGGCAGGACACAGCAACTTTATTTTAATGGAAACCTGGGCGCCTGCGTTTTTAAAGCTTGGTATGTATACAGGTGACGATTATTTCACAACACAGGCAAGAAACGCGCTGGTTGGCAGATTCAGCAATTATCCCGGTTACTATGTTGATCGCTATTATACCAACTATATGAAGAATGAATATCCTTACGAGGGACCCGAATACAATATGTTCTATTATACACACGTGGCTCCCTTTGCCGCGATGGCGGAGGATTTTCTGATTACCGAATTCAAAACCCGGTCGAATGGTAAAATTTCGTTTCCCGAACTGCACTTTGACGGATATTCCTATTTTACGGCAAGCCAATACGGTGCACGCCCCGGAAAAATGTATGATGTAGATGGTTTATGGCTCTGGAACACGAAAGGAATTCTGACAACCTCGGATGTAAATGTGAATTTTCTGGCAGGCAGAAAAGATGGTACTTTGGCACTTGCTTTAATGAACCAGTCACAAGAAACTGTCACAACAGAAATTACTTTGGGTGAAAAAGTGCCGAATTTTACCGGTGAAGCAACCCTTTATGCCCTTGACGGCAGTCAGTCTTCGGTGCAGGTGACGGATGGAAGATTTTCTCTTACTATTCCGGGACGAGGTATACAAACTGTTGTTTTGAAAATAGACGGTATCCAAAAGCCCTCCTATGCACTGGATGAAATTAAATATACTACAGAGTATGAAAAGACGGTTTCCGCGCATAAAAACGGCAGAGGATATGTGATTCAGTTTAATCCGGATAAGTATCATGCCTATATTTATGTAACTGATAATAATCTGAAGTCTTTGAAGATTGATTATGAAGTCGATGGAAAAAAGGAAAGCCGAGTGATTGAATCTTATCCTTTTGAAACCATTATTCGCGTGGATTCTTCGACAGAAGAAATAAGTTACAGCGTTACGGCAACATTAGCAGACGGGTCTGTGGCAGATTACGGCAACGGTGTTCTGGCACCTATGTCGGACGGACCACAGGAAACCAATCTTAAGAATTTTGTTCCGGGTGAAAGCGGATTTACAGCCTCCGGGGTAAATTTATCAACTCTTCAAGTTTCTTCTAAGGTTCCGGCGAATTTTGACAAATGCGTTGTGGAAGTTTCAAGAATCGGTTTGGGACCGGATGCGTTGCGTGTTGTGATTCCGACAGGCAAACTCAGCATTCCGGATGAAAATAATGCATATACCGGATTATATGTGCGCGGTGTTCTGCAAATGAAGAATGGGACAGGTGTGTTTCAATTTGACAGTCGTGTAATGAGCAATGAAATTATCGGTACGGAGAACATTATGAATGTATTGTCAAACGCAAATATGCATCTGGAAAACAAACCAGAAAATATGAATTTGGTTTATTATGAAATTTCTAAGAAACCGTTTACCGATGAAATTCCGATGGATGAAATTCAACTGGAAATTGAGAAGGAAAATGAAAAGGCGGAGCTTCCGGACGGACTGGAACAGTTGAAATTGAATGTAGATTATATCGGTGTTGGTCCCGGTGTGTTGCGTGTGGTTGCAAAAACAGACGGAATGGGCTTTGATGTGCAACAGGATATGTTTAAGAAGCTGAAGGCAAAGGTTTCGCTGAAACAGAAATCCGGGGACGGAACTTTGAATTTTGATGGTGTAGTAGTCGGAAATGAAATGCGAGCCGGTGCAACGGTGGTGCTTGTTGCCATAGATGGATTGCCGGTAGGTGTAGCAGATAATTACGACCTTACCGAATGCGTTCTTTACACAGAAACTAAATGATATTTAAAAGAGGACTGTGCGTAAGCATGGTCTTTTTTTAATCGATAATAAAATTTAAAATGAGAAAAAAAGAGAAAAAAGATAGAAAACGAAGAAAAAACGAGATATAATCGAATAGTTTAAAAAATTTTATTTTTTCGCTTGACAAATCATAAAAGTTGTTGTACAATAATCAAGTGTTGAAAATCAAGAATTTTGAAGGAGGTAAATTTCTATGCGTACTTACATGGCGAAAGCAAGTGAAATCGAAAGAAAATGGTACATCATAGATGCGGAAGGCAAACCCCTCGGTCGTGTAGCTGCTCAGGCTGCTGCTATTTTAAGAGGTAAGCACCTTCCCACATTCACACCCCATGCAGACTGCGGTGACCACGTAATCATCGTAAATGCTGCTAAGGCTATCCTGACCGGTAACAAAGAAGGTCAGAAGGTTTACTACCGTCATACCGGTTGGATCGGCGGTTTGAAGGAAACCAGCTACAAAGAAATGATGGAAAAATTCCCCACCAGAGCAATGACAATGGCAATCAAAGGTATGCTTCCCGGCAACACCTTGGGTGCAAATGCATTAAAAAGACTCAGAGTATACGCTGGTGCAGAACATGACAATGCTGCACAGAAGCCCGAACTCTGGACCAGAGAAATTAAATAAGGAGGTAATGGTAAATGGCTAACGAAAAAGGACTTTATGGTACCGGTAGAAGAAAGAAGTCTGTTGCCAGAGTAAGACTGTTACCCGGCAAAGGCGAAATCACTATCAACAAAAAATCTATTGACGAATATTTCGGTCTCGAAACTTTGAAGACAATCGTTAAGCAGCCCCTGGTTGCTACCGATACACTTTCTAAGTTCGATGTGATTGTAAACGTTGCAGGCGGCGGTTTTACCGGCCAGGCAGGTGCAATCAGACACGGTGTTGCAAGAGCATTGCTTGAAGCTGATGATTCTTTCAGAGCAATCTTAAAGGCTGCAGGCTTCCTCACCCGTGACCCGAGAATGAAGGAAAGAAAGAAGTACGGCTTGAAAGCTGCACGTCGTGCTCCGCAGTTCTCCAAACGTTAAAAGATATCGTTTTTTACAACCCCACTTTTTCGGTGGGGTTGTTATTTTATATGAAAAAAACTCTATAAGGGGAGTCGTTTGTCCGAAATCGAAAAACTTTTTTCTAAAAAATATAATTTTCTCTTTACTTTTTGATTTTGTTGTGTTACAATGAAATAGGAATTATGTGTGTATGTTAGATTTTGAATTCTGAAAAAATTAAAAAACTAATATAAACACATGTATTTTTGAAAAAATTGTGGTATAATTATTTGTATAATAAGGTCGGTATGACCTATTAAAAAGTAAAAAATAGAAATATATAAAAGGAGTGGATTTAAATGATGACTATTACACGCACAAGCAGAATCCTTGCAATTGTTTTGGCATTTGCTATGATTTTGTCTTTAGTTCCTGTAATGGCGGCAGCAGCAAGTGCAGAAAATTATGTGGGTTATGCAGAAATTACATACCCGGAAGATGGTTCTGCTACTTATGAAATCAAAACCAATTACTTTAATGCAGAAGGCAAACCTATCCAAGGTACCGTTGCAGTAAGAATTGCATCTCCCGTAGATGAATTGTTCTACTATGACATGCTTGCAGTTAAAGAAGACGGTGAAATCTCCATCCAGATCACCATGGACGCTGATGAAGATGTTCAGGGCAGATATGATGTTGAGTTCATCAACGAAGATCTCGGTGACCAGAGATAT
This sequence comes from Clostridia bacterium, assembly GCA_017410375.1. Classification (NCBI taxonomy): domain Bacteria; kingdom Bacillati; phylum Bacillota; class Clostridia; species Clostridia bacterium. Next base: position 12,194 of record JAFQQW010000025.1, read on the forward strand.
GCTTGCTACTACTTTACTGCAGATAGCGAAGGCAATGATACTTCTGCAGCTTCTTTTGAAGAAGTTGTTGCAGATCAGATTGAAGCAAACAACTTTGACAGCATTGAAGTTCAGCAGATGCTCGCAACTTCTGATGCTAAAATCTACAAAAAGTATGTTGTAGAAAACACCGGTGTTTCCAAGGAATTTGCTGACGAAGTAGCAGAAGCTGTGGCTACAGCTCTTGAAGGTATCGATTACGATGGCGAATACATTGACAATGTAGAAGTTGAAACTGTAGTTGCTTTGTTCGATTCTATTAAGAACAACTCTACCAAATCTTATATGGATACCTTTATTGGTGACTCCATGATTATGGATCTTATCGAAGAAGAAAGCGGCGAAGATTTTGATGATGCAAGATCTCAGTTTAAGATGCTTTCCTCCAGTGCAAAAGCTCAGGTTGCAACCAAAATGTGTGCATACCTCGGTAGCTTCGATAACATTCAGGATATCGTAGATGCTTTTATTGATTCTCTTCCTGAAGAAAATGACGACTACACACCCGGTCCTGGTGGCGGTAACAAGGTTCTCGGTGGCGGTACCACCAAGCCTTCTACAATCGCTGTAACAAGTGTATTCACCGATATCGATACAACTGCATACTGGTGGATGATTGAACCCTTACAGGTTCTGTATGATAACGGTTTCATCAATGGTAGAACTGCTACTACCTTTGCTCCCGGTGAAAACATCACCAGAGCTGAATACTTAAAGATTTTGGTTGCTGAACTTGGTCTTGATGCACCCGGTGCAACTGAAAACTTTGATGATGTAAGTGATTATGACTGGTATTACAAATATGTTGTTGTAGGTTCGGCTCTTGGTATTGTTAAGGGTAGAAGCGCAACTGAATTTGCTCCGAACGAGCTTATTACCAGAGAAGAAATTTCCGTAATGACTATGCGTGCAGTTCGTGTTGCAAACATCAAACTGAACGTAGTTTCCACCGGTGCAACCTTCACCGATCAGGCTTCCATTTCTGATTGGGCTGTTGAAGATGTAGTTGCTTTGAAAGAAGCAGGTATCGTTTCCGGTAGAGACACCGGCGCATTTGATCCGAAAGCAAATGCTATCAGAGCTGAAGCTGTTAAGATTCTCCACGGTATCTATGCTGCAAAATAAGATATAAGAAATGGTATAACGGAGGCTCTGCCTCCGTTTACTGATTATTAGACATTACATGGTTTAAATTCTTATAAGAATGGTTAACATGAATGTAACGACATGATTTATCAGGAAAAGGAGGCGTTATTTATGGCAACCAAGAAAGCAAAATCTGACGAACTGATGTACAAAAATCGTCCCCTTGTCAGAAGAGGTAATGTTTTGTATTATGGTTTTATCGACGATAATTTTATTGTAAAGCTTACCGAAGACGAAACCGAAAAAGTGGGAGATGTAGAATTGGGTACTAAGGTTACTGTCCAGTTGACCACCAATAACACTCGTCTGAAGGACAAAGAACGTATTATCCGCCAAAGCAAAAAGAACGGTCTTTATGACGCGTTAGACATTGGCGTTGTTTGGTTAGAAGAAGTTTTGGACTATCAGGACGCGTAAATTGAAAGGTGTTAATTCGCTTGTTTAGCGGGTTAACACCTTATTTGTTAAAAAAATGTTACAAAAAAATGTAAAAAATGCTTCAAAAGCATTGACAAATTGGTAAAAATGTATTATAATAAGCACATCAATAATGAAAGGTGTGTTTAACATGTTTATAAAAGGTAAATCTGTTAAAAAGCTCATCGCCATTCTTTTGGTTGGCGTAAATCTTTTAACAGCGATACCTGCATTGGCGATTGATTATACCGGCATTTGTAAAATTTCCGGTGATGCGGTCAATATCAGAAGCGAAGCGAATACATGGTCCACAGTTTTAGGCATGGAAACATATGGGGATTCCTTCCCGGTTTTTGGTGCTGCAAACGGCTGGTACAATATTTCATATAAAGGCAAATCCGCCTGGATTTGCGGAGATTATGTGGAAGTGTCTGATGTAAATGAATGGAATAGCAGCAGTACAGTTACCGGTGATTATGTGAATGTTCGCAGTGAAGCCGGGATCTACAGTTCAGTCCTGACATGTGTTACATATGGAACCAAAGTTACCGTATGTGGTGAAGAAAACGGCTGGTACAAAGTGAAAGCAAACGGTGTGGAAGGATACATAAGAGGCGATTATCTTAGCAACGGTGGCGAAACTATAAGTGTAGAACGCGCGGTTGCAACCGGGACCGGGAGCAATGCTGTTGTACAGGAAGCAATGAAGCATCTGGGCAAAGCATATATTTATGGTGACGAAGGACCGAATTCTTTTGACTGCTCCGGTTTAGTATGGTATGTGTACAAACAGCTTGGATATAATATGCACCGTACAGCAGATATGCAGATTTATAACGGTATCCAAATCAGCAAGAGTGAGCTTCTGCCGGGTGACCTTGTGTTCTTTTCGTCCAATGGCTATTCAATTACACATGTAGGTATTTATATTGGCGATAATAAAATGATTCATGCAAGCACAAGCACCACAGGTGTTATTATTTCGGATTTAACCTCCAACTATTACATGCGTGTTTACTATGGTGCGTGCAGAGTTATAAATTAGGTTGAAATTTCAATTGGGATATGATATAATAGGACTCGTATAGAGTCCTGTTTTTTTTGGAGTGATTTATTTGTGAACCGTGTGCTGTTTGTTTTTTCAGTTTCCGTGCTGTCGGGCATTCTTTTGCCGGATAACTTGCCGATATTGATGAGTGTGCTCGGCTTTCTTGTTTTGATACAGGTTTCTGTTTACGCATATAGCAAACGTTTTACGATTTTGCCTGTTATCCTTGGCGTTTCTTTCGGTTTCTTGCTTTCTGTTTTCGGCACGCCGGACAGCGTGCTTTTGCCACAATGCGGAAAAACTGTTTCGTGTACAATTGAAGTGCAAAGCGTCCCGGAAAAGAATACTTACGGTTTTTCTTTTGAAGGTATGGTTCGTTCCGTGAGCGGAAAACCGGTGTCTGAGCGGACAATCGTTTATGTTAACGGTGAAAGAGAAATCAAAGAAAACACCCTTCTTACTTTTAATACAGCGAAACTTAATTTACCATCCGAGCAGATGAATTTCAACAGCTTCGATTATCAGAAATACCTAAAAAGTAAAAAGATTTTTGTAACCGTAACAGCAAAAGCAGAGAATATCACAAAGGCTACAGCTTGTAAAATGAATCTTTCACGGCTGGCATTGAAAACAAATGCCTATCTTTGTAGGATTATTGATAAAAGCTTTGGTAAAGACGATGCCGCTCTTCTTAAAGGTTTGTTGCTGGGAGATAAATCCGGATTAAGCGGAGATGTAATTGCAGATTTTAGAAGCAGTGGTCTTTCACATGTGCTTGCGGTTTCCGGATTGCATTTGTCAATGATTACAATGATTTTGGGACTGTTTTTGCGTTTCTTCAGTAAACGAACCAGAGCATTTTTCCTTTTGCTTTGCATATGGGGCTTTGCTTTTATTGTCGGTTTGCCTGTTTCGGTGGTTCGTGCGGCATTTATGTTGAGTGTATTGACGCTTTCAGATTGCTTGCATTGTGAAAATGACACACTGACAAATATGGCACTTGTAGCTCTGGTGCTTATGGTTCAGAATCTGTATGTGATTTATGATACAAGCTTTACCATGTCTTTTTCAGCAACACTTGGTATTGTTTGTGTAATGCCGTTCTTTAAAGACAGAAAACCGAAAAGGCTTCCTTCTATGCTTTGGGAAAGTCTTATGATTTCTTTTTCTGCGCAAATCGGAATCATGCCGGTTTCTTTACTGAATTTTGGTCATATATCATTTGTGGGGCTTATCGGAAATCTTTTGATTGCTATTTTGATTCCTGTCATATATTTAATGACATTCCTCTCTTTTATTTTCAGATTTCAATTTCTGCTTTCTGTAAACGGCTTTCTTTTGAAAATGTTGTCTTTGTGGGCGGAGATTTGTGCAAAAATTCCTTTTGGTACATTTGTTCTTCCTTTTGAGCCAATACTGATTTTCGGTGTTTTCGCACTCGCACTTGTTTTTCTTTTGCTTCAGGCTTTTCCGAATGTTAAAATACCATCAATTGCCATTGGGGTATGCTTACTATTAATTGTTAGCGGTTACTTTATCGGTACAGCACCGCCAAAGCATACTGAGCTCACTTTTATTAATGTAGGACAGGCAGATTGTGCAATTCTGCGAACAACAGCCGGTGAAAACTATTTAATTGATGTGGGTACAGAGAAAGATGCTGAAAATGAAGTGGTGCCGTTTTTACAACGGGAAGGTGTTACACACTTAAACGGAATTTTCATTTCACATTTTGATGATGACCATTGCGGTGGTATTGAGAAAGTTACAGAAAGTCTGAAAACGGATGTGCTGTATGTGCCGGACACAACAGATGTCGGTGTCAGACAGTATGAGATTATAGTACATGCCAGGGAAAATGGGATTCAGGTTATTCCGTTACAAAAAGATGATGTGTTGCAGGCACAATCAGTCAAGTTTACCGTTTTACATCCCGATGGAACCGTCCCGGACAAGCATAATATAAGCTCGTTGGTTGTTCGTGCAGACAACGGGGATTTTTCCGCCGTGTTTCCCGGAGACCTTGAAAAAGATAATGTGCTAAGGAACTGTGATGCTGATATTTTAAAGGTTGCCCATCACGGTTCTGCAAACGGTTCAACACAAGCTTTTATTGACAGTTGCACACCGGAAATCGCGGTGATTTCTCTGGCGAAAAACAATTCTTACGGATTTCCCGTACCCGTTGTGCTGGATCGGCTAAGACAACACACAAATCATATTTACCGAACGGACCTGAACGGAACGGTTCGGATTACATGCAATAACTTTACATATTATGTACATACGCTCAGATAGGAGATGGGAAATTGGAAAAGATAAAAGCAGCAATTAAAAATAAAAATTTAGACCACATGTACTTTTTCTTTGGGGAAGAGGTGTATCTGGCAAATTACTATGTTCAGCAGGTAAAAAACACGCTGCTTTCGGATGCTTCGTTTGATTTTACACAGTTTGAGAGTGAAGATATTTCTGAGCTGCAGGAGGCTGTAGAAAGTGTCCCTGTGCTGAATGAACGAAAAGTCGTTGTGGTTAAAGGACAGGACTTAAGTTCCGAGCTTAAGGCGGCCGATGTGGAGTTTCTTTCGCAACTTTTAGAAGGTGTGCCGAATTCGACTTGTCTGGTTTTTGTTTCTGTAAGCATTAAAAAGAACACAAAGCTTTATAAGCTTTTGCAGGATAAATGTACAGTATGCCAGTTTGACAGACAAAAGCCTGCGGAAATCATAAGATGGCTTGTGAATTTAGCAAAAGCCAACGGGATGCTGTTGGGGCGTGATGCGGCGGCGTTGCTTCTTGAATATGCAGGTTCGGATATGACGACATTAAAAACCGAAATGGAAAAGCTCTTTTCTTACTGCATAGATACAAATATTATTTCCGAAAAAGCAATTGAGGAAATTGTAATCCGAAGTGTGGACGCGAAAATTTATTATTTGCTGGATGCTGTTTTTGGCGGAGACGGCGAGAGAGCTTTTATGCTGTTGCAGGAGCTTAAAGTGGAAAACGAAAAGCCGATATATATCAATGCATCTGTTATGGGCACACTGCGGTCGCTGATTGAACATGCCTACTTACAGAAAGAGGGGAGAAGTCCTGCGTCGATAGCGGACAAGCTTCGCCTCCGTCCCATTCAGGCAAAAAAAAATACCGCTTACTTAAAGCGGATTGACGTGCCGTTTTTAGAAAACATGTTAAAACGGTGTGTAGATCTGGATATGCGTATGAAACGAGGAGCGGACGGTTTTGCGGGGCTTTCTTTGGTTATCGGGGAAATGCTTATGAAAACCAAAAGATAAAATAAAAACGGCAAACCGAAAGGTTTGCCGTTTTTCACTTAATTAAAATTAAGCACCAATCTTATTAAACTTCAAAGTCATCTGAGACTTCTTTCTGGAAGCAGTATTCTTTTTCAAGATACCCTTGGCAACAGCCTGGTCTAACTTCTTCACAGTTAATCTATACAGTGCCTGGCACTGTTCTTTGTCTCCTGCAGCTACAGCTGCTTCAAACTTTTTGATGGTTGTTTTTAAATTGGTTTTAACCATTTGGTTTTGCAAAGTTTTGGTTGCGATAACCTTAACTCTTTTTTTCGCAGATTTAATATTCGGCATACGTTTCACCTCCATAAAGATATTCAGCAACCAATATTATACATCCTTTTTTTAAAAAAAGCAAGTCTTTTTTTGAAAAAAAACAAATTTTTTTAAGAAAATAGAATGTTTATGTGCTTTTTTTAGTATGAATCTAGTTAAGATGGAATAAAACCAACATAAACACATGGATTTTTTGAGTTTTTTACTTTATAATAATATTGGACATTTAATATTATAAAGGAGTGATTTTGAATGTTTAAGAAAACATTAAGTGTTGTTTTGGCACTCAGCATGATTTGTGCAATGCTTCCGGCATTTACGATTGTTTCCTCTGCTGAAGCTGTGACAGATATTGTTTATCCTATGGACTATATCCGTCTTGCTGTAAACGGCACAACCGAAAAGGATGTAGGTGTCATTTATCCGGACACCCTTTCTAGAACAATGTATAACATCAACAGCTGGACATCAACACAGCCTGCTTCGGACTGGGAACCGAATCCGGAAAACCATGTTACATATTTCTTACTTGCGTACGACGGTGCAACTTCCAACATGAAGTTCTCTGTTCCCGGCGGTACAAAAAATCCACGTAATGAAAACCCCTGGATTGGATATAACTTGCTTCGCGGCAACGGTGCTTACGGTTATTGGAACGGCACAATCGTAATTCCCGAAAGTGCGATTGATGACCCCAATACTGCAGAAGTGGAAACCGAAAGAGAATTCCAGTTCGCATCCTATGTTGCACGTACTCCCTCTAATGGTGCCTGGAACCGTTATGCTATTGGTGGCACCAATGGTACAAGCGGACGTGGTATATTTATCTCTGTTGACGGTAAATATGTTTCTGTAAGTCAGGAAGAGGGTAAAATCGACGCGTTTACCAACCTCATCAATGTTCATGAAGAAGGAAAACTTGATATCTATCCCTTTATACAGGCAGGTTATGTAGACTACAATAATACTACCTCTACTTATTGGCAGTGGGAGTGGAGTGCACCTATTTCCTTGACCGCAGGTGTTCATGAAATTGAATGTAAGCTTGCAGGTGGTGCGTTCTTCCCCGGTTTGGTCATTTCTTCCAAGCTTGGTCATGACTGGACAAAGGCTGTGCCGATGTATGATAGGAGTGTTTCCTTTAACACCGGTACCGGTAATCTCAAGAATAGAGAATTCGTTGCAAATTCCTTCGGCGCAAAAGGTTATATCGATACTACTGCACCAAGCACGGTTTCTAATGTAAACAGAACCGACTATGATTTTGATGAAGTAACACTTGCGTGGAATGCAGCTACCGATGCAAAAAATGCAAACAACCTCAACCCCTACAGCGTTGGTTATGAAGTAACCATGTCTTTGGATGATGAAGTAGTAAAGACAGTTTCTACTGTTGACACTTCTATTACAATTGATGAATTGTCACCGAGTGCGACTTATGATTACAGCATCGTTGCAATTGACGGTGTAGGTAACAAATCCACTGCTGTAACAGGTACTGTTGCAACCAAGGATGCATCCGAATCGGATGAAGCATATTTTGCACCCGAAGCTGAACTTACAGCATACGAAACAACCACAAGTTCCGTTTCCCTTACATGGGATTCTGCACTCTTGGGTGATGCGGCAACCGGCACAGCAGACGATATTTCTTACAATGTGTATGTAAACGGCGTTTTCTGTGAAAATATCGATGGTAACAACATTACAATAGAAGGCTTGAATGCTGAAGTTGAATACAATTTTGCAGTTATTCCAATGTTGGGTGATGCAGAAAGCACCATGTCCAAATTAGTATTGGATGCATCTACTGCTGATTTGCCTTATCATGATACAGGTGTTCCTCCGGTTCTCTGCTATGAGACGGTGGAAAACTGGACAGGTGGCGGTGCTGCCGGTAATGGCTTCTTGTATGCTACCACCTGGTTGGGTGCATCCAACGAGTATAGAGAAGTTGAAGTCGATATTGCTGAAGCAGGTAATTATTATGTAATTGCAAATGCTTATGCTTATGGTGAAACCTTAGACAGACACATTACTGTGGATGTTACACAAAATGGTACAACTTACAATGCATATAAGGGCGGACAGGATGCAGACGATGTAAAACTTTGCATAAACACCGGCAACGATTACAAAGCTGAAACATCTAAAGCAATCGCTTTGAATGCGGGTAAAGCAACCATTAAGGTTACTGCTAAAGGCGGTGCAGTTCGTGTTGACTATGTTGCGCTTGTAAAGGCAGATAGTTTCGATGCTGCAGATGCTGTAAACCAGTCCTTTAAAGACGAATTTAATACGTCCAGCCATATTCCTTCCGACGTGGACAGAGCACAGTTCCAGGAATATTTTGGTTTAGGTCTTATGTCTGCAGATCAGGTAACCTTTGAAAAAGACGGTACAAATGCAATCATCAACTGGACACCTAACAGCCTTGTAAAAGGAAATAAAGCAATTGAATATGCTGTTTCCATTAATGGTGTTAAAACCAAAACCTATGATTATCAGGCAAGAACACACACTTATGAAATGTCTGACGACGATGAATTCGGCGGCTTGCTGCTCGGTGATAACACTTTGACACTTACCGTTTATAACGATGGTGAAGAAGTGTTCAAAAAGAGCGGTACAGTAACCTTAGATGCATCTGAATTGGAAACACCGTACTTCTCTGGCACAGCACTGGCTACAACTCTTACTGCTGACGCGGATGAAGACGCATTAACCTCTACCTTGCCCTTAACCTGGGGTGCGGCAGTTGTAAATGACGGTGAATTCACAGGCTCTTATAATGTATATGTAAACGACGAACTGAAAGCAAACGTTTCCGAGCCGGAATATGTTGCAGAAGGTTTGGAACCGGCTACCGAATACAATGTTAAGGTTGTTGTTGTGGATGGCGAAACCGAGCTTGACGAATATGTAACCACATTAACAGCTTCCTTCACAACTGCGGTTGAACCTTCTATTGCTCTTGTAGAAGCAGGCGAGAACAGCGCTACTGTTAATGTAACAGATTTGTATGGTGTAGGCGAATATGAAATCGCTTTGTACGGCGCGGCTGCAAACTGGTCATTAAACGATGACGGTTCTGTTACTATTATTGATTTACTCCCGGGCACAAGATATGAAATTACCGTAAAATCTATTGTAGATTTCCCGTATTCGGAAGAAAAAATCACTTATGTACACAAAAAGTTTGCATTTACCACAGCAGGTAGCGCTTCGGGTGAAGCAACTTATACAACCGGCATGCCGATTTTGAACGGTGAGTATGCTGAGGAATTAGGACTTCTTGGTTCGGACGGTGCATCTCCTTCTTCAAACGGCAAGTGGAACTACAATTCCGCTGACGGCTATAAGGGTGCATACGGTCAGGCAGGTGTTCCGGTATTCTATGCAGGTGCAGGACACTCTGTAACCTTTACTGTAGAAAGCTCGCAGGAAGCACAGTACTATGTAGGCGTTCAGTCTGCAAACTATGCATCCGGCACCCGTTATGTAACTGTTGCAGTAAACGGTGTGGAAATGGGATATCACTTCGCTGAAAACGATTCTTCCATGAAGAAGGTTGTAGCGCCCAACCCGGTTACTCTGAACGAAGGTACAAACACCATCAAGGTTCAGGCAAACGGCGGTTGGTGCCGTATTGACCACGCGGTACTCATTTCTGCAAACTCTTATGCAGATGCGCAGGCTAAGTATGATGCTGCAACAGGCGGTGCAGCAGGCATTACCGATGCATTTGGTATTCCTACAACCCTGATTTCCGAAGGCAGTGTGATTTTGACACAGCTTGGTACTGACAGCGTAATGGCTTCCTGGACTCCTAACGAAGTGGCACGCGACAAGACCCTCACCTTCTCGCTGACCTTAAATGACGAGCCACCGGTTGTTCTGAACAACAATGCAAGAAGATATACCTTTAACGCCTTCGACGGTCTTGTGCTTGGTACAAACACCTTAAAGATGGTTGTAACAGATGAACTGGGTAACGAAGAAGTGGTTAACAAGACCATTGAAATTGCGACCTTGCTCGAAACTGAAGTTAGCGAAGTTATGATTCAGGAAGAGGTTGACGGTGTAATGCAGGATAGCGATTATACCGATTCTGTAACAATTTCCGTTTCTAACCCGACAGGTGAAGTGAAACCCGTTAAGGTTATGGCTGTTGTATACAGCGGCAACCGTGTAATTGAAAAGCATGTAAAAGATATTGACTTGTTGTTAAGCGAGAGTGTAACATTTGATTTGGCAAACGATGCAAGATCAATCAAAGCGACTGCTAAGCTTTCGCCCGCACTTGTACAGGTTAAGTATTTTATGCTGGATATGACTGACGACGGTTACTTACCCTTAGAACTTAACTACTAATTCAAGTTAAAAAAGCATGATGCGTTTGCATCATGCTTTTTTTGTGTTTTTTGCAGCGTGAGAGGTGTTTTGAATAAAGCAAAAACGATAAAAATAAAAAATGTAAAAGTTTTTAAAATTTTTCTTTACATTTTGCTTTTTTTGTAGTACAATATAGTATATAAAAGCATATTTACGGAGTTCCGAAGGTAGTGGATGAAAAAAGGACTCTTGTGAAAATGTAAAAAAACAAAATTTATATAAGGAGTGATTTTTGAATGTTTAGAAAAACATTAAGTATGGTTTTAGTAATTGCTATGCTTTGCACAATGCTTCCCGCATTTGCACTGACTGCTTCTGCTGAAACCGTAGCGGATGATGTGTATACCGAAGGTATTCCGTATCTCCGCAAAGTAATCAATGGCTTAGACGAAAACGGCACACCTAAAAATGAGCCTATCGCTTTGCCGGATTCATTCGAATTTAACACAGTAAATGACAACGCATCCACAAGTGATTTGCCGGCAGGTGAGCTGACATATATTTTGACAGCTTCTACCACACCTGCGGTATCTAACTTTACCGGCACCATGACATCATCGAATATTCTTAACCCGGTTACAGGTAACGGTAACGGCATACGTCAAACAGAAGATGTAAACGCTACAATTGTTGTTCCCGGTCCGCAGGCTAAGGCATTTCAGTTGGTTACCGTTGCACGTTCTCCTTCTGCCGCCGGTAATCCCGGTACGGTAGAAGTTACAATTGACGGCGAGTTGGTTGATAGCAAACTTGGCGGTGGTCATGCATATGTAGGTGCATGGACTGCGGCAGGCTTCGGTACAACTACCGACCAATCCAACAGCCAGTGGGCAGTGTCTCCCCGTTGGGACTGGGGTAATACCGTTACCTTAGAACCCGGTGTTCATGAGATTGACGTTAAAATGAAGAATGGTTCCAGTGCAGGTCTTTATGCATTGGTGCTTTCTACCGCAAGAGGTTATGACTGGACTAAGATTCATGGCTTGATGGCTGCTGTTCCGCAGGGTTCTGCCGCATCTGTAGACGCGTTCCAGAATTCTTTCGGTGCAGCAGGCTTGTTGGACTACACTGCTCCTGCAGCTGTTACAGGTGCTTCTGCTGAAGTAGATTTTGTTGAAGCTACTTTGAGCTGGAACGGCATTTCCGAAGCAAACGGCTATAATGATGTTTATGCTTACACTGTAACAGTTGAGGGCCCCGGCTATGAAAAAACTAAAACAACGATTGATGAAGAAATTACCTTTGAGGGTCTGCTTGCAGATACTGAATACACCTATACCATTAAAGCAATGGACATGGTAGGTAACGTAGGTGCTGCTGCAACCGGTACATTCACAACCCTTTCTGCAGCAGATTCCGATGAAGCATATTTTGGCGCAGGTGCAACTCTTTCCAAAATCGGTGCTACCGTTTCTTCTTTGGATCTGACCTGGGATTCTGCACTTTTGGGTGCATTGGCTTCGGGCGAAATTACATATAATGTATATGTAGAAGATGAATTGCTTGAAAATACAGCTGGCAATACAATTACTGTTTCCGGCTTGAAGGCTGAAACAGAATATGATGTGAAGATTGTTCCCGTACTTAACGGTGTTGAAGGTTCCTTCTCTGCTTTGGCTGATACCTTTGCTACTGCTGATTTGACCTATACTACAGTTACTGCAGGTCCGTTGGTAGCATACGAAACTGTAAATAACGGCAACGGCTGGACAGGTAACGTAACCGACTCCTCTTTGGGTGGCGGTAATATGGCTTACCGTTATTGGAAATCTCCTGACGAAGCTTGGGCAATCTCTGATGACGAACCCTGCTACTTCGTTGGTAACAACAACAGTGCTGCACAGACTGCAACTGTAAATGTTCCGGAAAACGGCAACTATTATGTTGTAGCACGTGGTTCGGTTTGGACCGGTACAAACAGATACCTTTCTATTAAGATTGACGGTACAGATGCACAGGCAAATACCACAGAAGGTACACACTTCTTAGGCTGGGGTGGCGGTAACAACGAACCTGCTCCTGTAGGTAACACCATGGTTAACGACTACTCTGAAAGCCCCATTGCTTTGACTGCAGGCGAACATACCGTTACTCTTGCAACTAAAAATGGTTGGGTACGTGTTGACTATGCAGGTTTGGTAAAAGAAGCTGACTATGATGAAGATGGCGATGCTGACAATGCAGATATCTACTGGTTGCTCAACAACACCCTGACTTCTAAGGAAGCTGTTATGGAATTCTTCGGTTTCAACCTGATGAAGGATACCGATGTTACCATGACACAGACCGAAGATAACACGGTTGAAATCGCATGGAAGCCCACCACACAGGCAAAGGGTAACAAAAACCTTACTTTTGAACTTTACATCAATGGTAATAAGACCAAGACTTATGATTACGAAGGCAGAAGCCACACCTATTCCATGTCTACTGACCCTGAAAACGGCGGTCTCGGCATTGGCGAGAATGTAGTTAAGTTTGTGGCTAAGAACGGCAACACCGTTCTGGTTGAAAAGGAAGAAACCTTTACAATTACTGCTGAAGATATTACCACTGCATATTTCAGTGGTGCAGCTCTTGAAACACCTTACAATGCAACCACTCCGGTTGAAGATATGACAGATACTCTGGAAATCAACTGGACTGCTGCAATTGTAAACAATGGTGAATTCGAAGGTTCTTACAACGTATACGTTGATGATGAACTGGTAGGCAACACCGCAGATACTGCATATGAAATCACCGGCTTAACTCCGGGTACTGAATACGAAGTTAAGGTTGCAATCGTTGAAAACGAAGTAGAGCTTGATTCTTACATCACAACCTTAACCAAGACCTTCACAACTGCAAATCAGCCTGAGATTGCTTTGGTTGGTGATGCAGGTGAAACAGAAGTTGTTCTTGAAATTACCGATATGTTTGAAGCAGAAGAATACGAAATTGCTTTGTATGGCTCTGCAGCAGTTTGGACTCTTAACGATGACGGTACAGTTACCATCACCGAATTGCTCCCCGGCACAAGATACGAAGTAACTGTTAAATCTACCGTTGCTTCTCCTTATGCAGATGAACCCATTACTTATGTACACAAGAAGTTTGCATTTACCACAGACGGCAGTGCTTCGGGTGAAGCAACCTATACCTCCGGTATGCCGATTTTAAACGGTGAGTATGCTGAAGAACAAGGCAAACTTGGTGTGGACGGCGGTCAGAACAACAATGACGGCAAATGGAACTATGTTTCTAGTGACGGCTATAAGGGTGTATTTGGTCAGGCAGGTGTTCCGGTATTTTATGCAGGTAGCGGTCATGCGGTAACCTTTACTGTAGAGTCTCCGGCAGAAGCACAGTATTACGTTGGTGTAGAAACAGGTTGTTATGATGCAAATGCCCGTTATGTAACTGTGACCGTAAATGGTCAGACAATTGATTATCGCTATACTGGTCAAGATATGACCAAGAGCGTTGCACCGACTCCTGTAACCTTAAATGAAGGCGAAAACACCATTGTTATTAAAGCAAACGGCGGTTGGTGCCGTATTGACCACGTAGTGTTTATTTCGGCAAATTCTCAGGCGAAGGCAATGGCTGAGTATTCTGCAGCAAACGATGCAACTGCAATGGAGGGTGCATTCGGTATTCCTTCAACCATGATTTCCGAAGGCAATGTGATTTTGACACAGCTTGGTACAGACAGCGTAATGGTTTCCTGGACTCCTAACGAAGTTGCACGCGATAAGACTCTTACCTATAAACTGTCCTTGAACGGTGAACCGGAAGTTACTTTGAACAACACAGCAAGAAAATATATCTTTAACACCTTTGATGGTCTTGTACTTGGTACAAACACCTTAAAGATGACCATTACAGATGAACTGGGTAACGAAGAAGTGGTTAACAAGACCATTGAAATTGCTACATTGTTAAATGTTGACGTTGCACAGGAAATGATTGTGGAAGGCGAAGGCGAGGATGCTGTTGAAACAGAATATGTGGATAAAGCAACTATTACCGTATCCAATCCGACAGGTGCAGTGAAGAAGGTTAAGGTTATGGCAGTTGTATACAACGGCAACCGTGTAATTGAAAAGCAGATTCAGGATATTGACCTGCTTTTGAGCGATACCATCGTATTTGATCTGGAAACAACAAACGCAAGAGCGATCAGACCGACCGGTAAGCTTTCACCTACACTTACACAGGTTAAGTATTTCGTTCTGGATATGGACAACAATGCATATCTCCCGCTCGAAATCAACTATTAATTAAACCAAAGACGCCATAGCGAGGCTGTGGCGTCTTGCTTTTCCAAAACACAGAAAGGAAATCAGATTTATGCAACTTACGCAGGAAGAAATTATGAAAAAATCAACTATGACTGTTTTTAAATGTCATCTGATTATGATTTTCGTAACCTTTTTACTTATGTTCTTTTTATCAAGCTCCAAATGGTTTGTGATTGCGTTTTATACGTTTATCACCGTAAGCTACGGCTTTTTGCTATACTCTGAAAGTCTTATGGCGGCACGAAGAGATTTTTACAACGCTAACGGTGATATGAAAAAGGTGGATTTGAAATTTGGATTTAAAATCGGCTTCCGTGCGCATATTTTGTCATTGGCGCTACTGCTTGCAGAGCTCTTGTTTTATCTGGTTTGTATGGCAACCGGGCGCATGGAGTTGTTTACTGATAATCCAATGCGATTCTGGATGTTCCCGTTCTTTGGCTTTTTCCCGAATGTCGGAACTTACCAATGGCTGACTTTCCTTGTGTATCTGCTTATGTGTTTCTTTCCCTGCATTGTATGTGGAATCTGTTATTATATCGGAATCCGTCAATGCAAAACAAAAAACAACTAAAAAAAGCATCCCGAAAAATTCTTTCGGGATGCTTTTTTACATATATTTTCATTGAGGTGGTTTATAATGGTCATTAAAATGAACGGTAGAGTGGTGTTGTTGATTCTGACAACGATTTTGGTGCTTTTGGGAACAATTCTTGTATCTTTTGGGTTACGAACAGAAACGGTAGCCAGATTTCCAATGGAGGGTCAAATTTTTGTTGTGGATGCAGGGCATGGAGGGTTGGATGGCGGTGCGAGTACAGCAGATGGTGCTTTGGAAAAAGACATCAATCTAAAAATTGCCAAATATTTGGAGGCATACTTAAAGCAAAGCGGTGCAAAGGTAGTGATGACCCGAACAAAGGATATTTCTTTGCATAAAACGGATGAAAGCTCTGTGAAAAACCGAAAACGAGAGGATTTGTTAAAGCGCAGGGAAATTGCAAACACTTCCGGAGCAGATTTAATGGTAAGCATTCATTTAAATTGCTTTGAACAGACAAAATACAGCGGTGCGCAGGTGTTTTATGAGCAGAATTTTGCCGAAAGCAAAGCTTTGGCGACTGCTTTGCAAAATACAATGCGTGAAAATTTAAATAAAGAAAACAAAAGGGTGGAGCAGAAGATTCCTGCGGATAAATTGCAGTTTCAAAATCTCTCTGTGCCGACCGTGCTTGTCGAATGCGGTTTTTTGTCCAATCCTGAAGAGTCTGCACTTCTGAAAACCCCTGAATATCAGCAAAAGGTTGCACTTGCCATTTACATGGGGATTTTAAGATTTTATAACGCGGAATAATAAATTGTACGATTACACCGTTTCTTCGAAGGCTTAAAAAGTGTCATTTGTGCATTTTTTTATATCATTAATATAAGATTTGAACAAAATGATGTTTTATAATAATGGTATAAGTGGATTTGTATTCACAAGAAAAATGAAAAGGAGAGATGAAGAACATGAAAAAGACAATAGCATCATTTTTAGTACTGACTATGCTTATGTCTCTTTTTGCAGGCATTTCGGTGTTTGCAGAAGCAAAAACGGATTTTGAAGCCTTTGACTTGAAATATGCTTCTCACGGCATGAAAGAAAACGGCACATTCCGTTTTATTGTCTTAAAAAGTGATGTTCCTTTTGAAATCACCGAAGACAATATGTTAAACCTTGCGGTAAAGGGGGTTTTAGAACACGATGGCGGTTCTATTCCTTTTGAAAGCTACATTAAAAGTGTAGAAATGCGTGATCCCAAGGTTGTTTTGGTTGTTCCGCAAACTAAGGAAGTTACCGTAAAGGAATTCCCGGATTCTGAACCCAAAACCAAAAAACATACTTTTAAGTGTAAAATCTATCCGGAAATTTATGAAGCGCCCAAGGAGGAAACCAGCATTGTGATTCAGGATGACGGTCCGGTGCAGGAAATGCCTTACAGAGCAAACAAGCTCTATTATTTCTTGGACACAGACAATTTCCTGGATAACAAAGGAACCTGGAATGTAGGGCAGGATTCTCCTTTTAAGAATTTTGATGCTTACAACAAAAAAGATTGCCGTGCGACCTCTGCGTTAACGGTTGGCAGAGACGGAACCTATTATGTGTGGGTTCGTGCCCGCGATTATGCAACTGACAAGACCGGTTCCAGACGTTCGGTGGTTGAAATCAACGAAACACAGCTTCCGAATCAGGTTGGTAATCATTTAGGTGAAGGCTATGTATGGCAGCTCGCGGGTACAATCGACTTAATTGCAGGTCAGAAATACGATTTATCTGTGGTTGCAGCTACCGCTTATGCAAAGTTTGATATGGTATGCGTAACCAACGACAGTGTTTTCAAGCCCGTAAACAGTCTTACAACCTTAAAAGATATTGTAGTGGGTGAGAGCTATGATGCATCTAAGGTTGTAGCAGACAACAGTCCGCTTCCGGCAGATCCGAACAGACCGAATACAGAAATTGCAGTAAATTTCAACGGTGAATACATGACCTTTGATGTGGAACCGCAGCTTATCAACGACAGAACTATGGTTCCTTTAAGAGCTATTTTTGAAAGACTTGGCTGTGATGTGGAATGGATTGACGAAACCCAGACCGTTATCGCAAAAAGAAACGGCAGAACCGTAGCAGTTACCATTGGCAGTAATGAAGCAAGTGTTGCCGGCAATCCGGCTTATGTAGATCAGCCTCCCGTGCTGATTGACAGCAGAACTTTAGTACCGCTTCGCTTTGTATCTGAAGCCTTTGGCTGCGGTGTAGAATGGGAAAATGATTCGCAGACTGTATTTATCTTTGCGGAAGAACCGGTTGACGCAACTTATATTGATGCCAACGGCTTTGCAGTTCTTGGTTCCTGGAAATACAGCAAGGACGGCGAGGTTGAAATTCTGCAGGGTATTTCCGACTCCAAAAACGAAGAAGGATTTAACGGCGAAGGTGCTGTACCTGCTGAAACCACAATCAACATTGATGAAGCAGGTACATATAAAATCTGGGTTCGTTCCAAAGACTATCCGACCAACAAACCCGGCTCGCGTTACTTCCATGTTGCGTTTAACGGACAAAGATATCCCGATAAATTCGGTGATCACGGTAAGGCTGGTTACGGCTGGGAAGAAGCAGGTGTGCACGAGCTTCAGCCTGGTTCATATAAATTAGAACTTATTGATACCTCCGGCTTCTATGCAAGATTCGGTGGCGTTTTAGTTACTTCCGAACTGGATTTTGTTCCCTCAGACGATGATACAGAACTGCGTAAGGTGGTTGCACCGTATAATCGCTTTAATGAGATTTTACCGCCCAGCTATCCGGCTTATGCAAAAGAGGATATTGCGGCAGTAAAACAGGATTCCATTGAAAATGAATCCAATAAAATCGTATTCTATCAGGGTGAATCTTCTAAGGGTGCGTTGGTACAGTATGAGTTGTATGCAAAAGACAAGGCGAACGGTGAATGGGTACTTGTTAAGGATAAAACCGAAGACCAGGGCTTTTTGATGATGTATGCAAAGAAGGCATCGGTTTCCAGCAAAACCATGGGATCTCCGGTAGGTATTGTGGCTGATATTGGTGGATTTGAAGTTTCCAGCGCAACAGACAATTACTATCGTATGGGTCTTTCCGAATGGTTAATGCCTGCTGATTTTGAAAAGATTTCCGACAAGGAAGTTAAGCTGACTTTTGCGCCTAAGCAGGGTGTAACTTTTAGCGCAACCTATTCCTTTGACGATTTTGTAGATGACCTTAAGGTAACAATCCATGCATCTTTTGAAAACGACGGGGCATATTCCTTTGAAATGTATAATGGTAACGGTGTGATGCCCGAACAGTTCGATACCGTTACTGCACCGATGGTTTATGTAAAGCACGCGCTTCCTGAAACCTCCATCCTGCTGTCCGAACCCTGGATGTTCACACCTATGAACACCTTGCATTTTACAGCAGACAACAACGTAAAAACACCGGGTAGAGCATTAACTGCAGGCCTTGCAGTTGATCCGACCTGTGTAGCACAGCATGTGGCACATCCGGATACGGCTGATTTTGGTACTGTATTCTATACAACCGGCGGTCAGGTTCGTCCGCATCTGGTTGCGCCTGCAATGGGTGCAAACGACTCTAACTTCAAAGCAGGGGATACCTATACCTTCTCTTACCGTGTAATTAACCGCTTTGAAGACTGGTATGATACCTATAAGCACATTGCAATTGATATGTACAATTGTAATGATATCCGTACCAACTACTACGGTTCTTTAAATGATACCATCTACAACACCACCGAGCTGATGTTAAACGATGATTATGGCGGATGGGATGACGACTGGATGGGCTGGTACAATATGGAAGGTAAAAACTTGGTTACCCAGTCAAATTTCCTGACTCTGTTCCAGAGATATCTGCTTACAGAAGATGAAACTTTACTGAACGAACGTGTTGTTCCGACCATTGCATATTCTCTTTCCAGAGGTGGCAGATCGTTTATGCCGTCGAGAGAAACATCTACCACAAACTATGCTTCTCCCATGGCTCCGCTCAGCGGTATCGCATCCGGCTACGGCGTTTCTACCTACGGTGGTATGTATGAAATGTCGCAGGGCAGAATGCCGTATCTTTTAGACTTGGCATTGCGTGAAGCAAGCAACGATTCTGTTTCTAACCTTGGTGCAATGTATAAATACACCGGTGATGAAGCCTACAAGAAGGAATTGATTGCAACAGCGGATGCGTACTTAGCG
This sequence comes from Clostridia bacterium, assembly GCA_017410375.1. Classification (NCBI taxonomy): domain Bacteria; kingdom Bacillati; phylum Bacillota; class Clostridia; species Clostridia bacterium. The sequence continues at coordinate 31,906 of JAFQQW010000025.1, forward strand.
AACAATCCCATGGTAGGCAAAAACCGTGAGGATGAGCTTGTAAACAACTTTGTGTTTGGTGATTATACCATCATGACCTCCACTTTGGTGGCAGCATACGAATTAACCGGCGATCAGAAGTACTTAGATGCGGCTGAAGAAGCAGGCAGACTGCTTATGACCTCTGTATGGACAACCGGTTATCAGAATGATTATACCACAAACACCTATCATATAGACCCGGCAGAAACCACCGCCCGTCGCCTGAATGCAGAAAACTATAATTTCTGGTGGCATGGTGCAGAAAAGTGGAGACTGGGTAACGTGGACGGTGAAGCTAAGACTGCACAGGATCTGTTTAATGCAGGCGTTCTGGCTCTTCCCGAAGAAGATGTTCCCGGATGGCTTCCGTCCAGAACCGGTCAGGGTACCGAGCATCTGGTAACACCCGGTCACGGTAATATTATTACCATGAACAACTGGGCAGGTGTTGCGGTTCGTTTGTCTAAGTATACCGGTGACGAATGGTTTGAAACTCAGGCGAGAAACGCGCTGGTTGGCAGATATACCAACTATCCCGGTTATTATACCGACCGTTACATCACACACCACATGCATCCTGATTACCCGTATAAAGGACCTGACCTGACTTCGGTATACTGGCATCATATTCCGATTTTCCTGACCATGGTTGAAGACTTCTTAATCAATGAAGCATGGGCGAAATCCAACGGTCATATTGAATGGCCACACCTGTATCAGAGTGGTTATGCATACTTTAATTCTTACCACTTCGGTCAGGAAGCAGGTAAGTTTTATGACGAAAATGATATGTGGTTGTGGCTCGACCGTGGCATTATCGAAGTAGATAACTTCAACATCGACTATGTAGCGGCTCGCAAAGACGGCGTTTTAGGCTTGGCACTCATGAACGAGGACAATGCTGAACGCACCACAACCATCACTTTGGGCGATAAGATTCCGAATGCAACTGCTGTAAACGGCAAAGCAATCGTATATGATGAAAACGGCAATAAGGCTGAAGCGGACGTGGTAAACGGTCAGTTTACGTTAAACATTCCCTCCAAAGGCTTAAGAGCAGTTGTAATCAAGGATATTGAAGTAAAAACACCTGCATTTGTAAAAGAGTACAAATATTCGAACGAAATTGGCTCTACCGCATCGGAACACACCAACGGTAAGGGGTATGTGATTCAGGTTACCGATGATTACTATCATGCATACGTTTACATTTCCGACACCTCTGAGCAGATTCAGAGTGCAACACTTACTTATACTGTGAACGGCAAGACAGAATCTGTTACCGATACCACCCAGGGTATTGAATGGCTTGTTAAGGTGGATGATCCCAATGCAGAATTCAAGTATACCATTGAAGTGACAAATCTTGATGGCAACAAAGTAAGCTATGGTGGCGGTTCACTGAAAACACTTGCAAATTCCACCCTTAAGGGTACCGGCGTAGATGTTTCTGCACCTCCGGTTGTTGCAGGCGAATTAGATCCCGCACTTCCGAACTTTGACCCCATTGATGTGACTTATAAGGCACAGGGGACCGGTGGCGGATATATCCGTCTGGTTATTCCGGCAGGTCAACTTCCGTTTAACGCAACCAAGAATATTTTAAAGAATGTAAAGGCAACCATTATCATGAAGGAAGTGGAATCCGGTAAAGAAACAACGGTTGAAACTACACTTGCAGGTAATGAAGAGCGTTCGGATGGCGGTACAACCCTGCTTGTGAAGCCTACTCAGGATATGCCCGTTAAGGACTATGACAACGACAAAGCAAAAACACATAAATTTATTCAAATCACATTATCGAGATAAAGATAAGGAGCAACGCAAATAATGCGTTGCTCCTGTTTTTTCGAAAAATTTTCGTAAGTAACAACATTGACAGTCAAAAGTATTTTATGTATAATAATAGACAAATAGTTTTGTTTTGTCCACTAATTAATGCGTTTTGTACCTTTACAAAATGTTTTAATTATGGTATAATTAAAAAAAATAAAAAGGAGAGATGAACATGACAAGAAAAATCCTGGCGTTGGTTTTAAGCTTAGTGATGGTTCTTTCATGCATGCCGGCACTGTCTGCTTTTGCAGCAGATACAAAGACGGATTTTGAGCCTTTTGACTTAAAATACGGCACACACGGCTATGATATGAAGGAAAGCTTTCGCTTTGTTGTATCCAACGCAAGCATTCCTTTCGAGGTGACAGCAACCAATATGCTGAACCTCAAAGTAGAAGGTGAATTTGAGGCAGAAGGAAAAACCATTCCTTTTTCCAGCAGAATTACAGGCGTTGAACTGCGTGACGGCAGCAGCGTTCTGATTATTCCCGGAACAGAGGAAGTTCCTGCTTCTGAATGGCGAGATGTAACAAACAAATATCCGCCACACACCTTTAACCTTAAGGTGTACCCCGAAATTGTAAAGGTAGAGATTAAGCCTTCGCAGATTGTGGTTGAAACGGATGAAACACCTGTCCCCATGAAATACAGAGAAAACTGTGTTTACTATTTCTTAAACAAAGTAAACTTCCAGAATGAGTTAGGCGGTTGGGCAAACGATACCCAGTCTCAGCTCGGCAACCTTTACGGTGGCGGTGCAGCGGGTGCAACAGCTTCTGCTGATCTGGTTTTACCTTACGATGAAACCTACTATATCTGGGTGCGTGCAAGAGACTATGCAGGCGACCGTCCCGGTACACGCTATATGAATGCCGCAATTGACGGTACAACTTTACCGAACACGTTGGGTAAGCACGGTCAGGAAGGTTTTGCTTGGGAGCTTGCAGGCTCGGTTGATTTAAAAGCCGGTGCGCACGAGTTTTCCATGATACACACCAGCGGTCATTACGGAAGATTTGATATGGTTTGTGTAACCGATGACAAACGCTTTGAACCGGTAAACAGCTTGCCGACTTTAGTGGAAATTGTGAACACCAATACATATGATCCGACTAAAGTTGTACCCTTTGAAAAAAACAACGAGGTTAAAATCGATCCCAACAGACCGAAAACCGATATCGCTGTTAAATTCAATGACGAATGGATGCAGTTTGATGTAGACCCCGTTTTAGTGAACGACAGAACCATGGTACCGCTCCGTGCCATTTTTGAAAAGCTCGGCTGTGATGTTTCCTGGGATGATGCGACTGAAACTGCAATTGCAAAAAGAAACGGTACAATTGTAACCGTAACGGTTGGCTCGAACACGGCAACCATTGCAGGTGAACCGAAATATCTGGATCAGCCTCCGGTGCTTTTAAATGACAGAATCATGGTGCCGTTGCGCTTTGTATCCGAAGCGTTTGGTTGCTATGTAGAATGGGAAGATGCAACCCAGAGTGTATATATCGAAGCAGATGAAGTGCCGTATGCATTTTATGTAACCGGTGACAGCTTTGGTACGCTTGGTACATGGTCCAGCCAGCCTGACGGTTTGTTACAGGGTATTTCTGTTGCAAGCAATGAGAATGGCTTTGACGGAAACGGTGCAGAACCCGCTGTTGCAACCTTTAACATTACCAAAGCAGGTACTTATAAGCTTTGGATTCGTGCGAAAGACTATGCAACCAACAAGCCCGGTTCCCGTTACTTCCACATCAGCTTTAACGGTCAAAAATATCCGGAAAAGTTTGGTGACCACGGTAAAGAAGGCTTTGCCTGGGAAGAAGCAGGTACTTATGAATTACAGCCCGGCAGTTACAACTTAGAGCTGCTGGATACTTCCGGCTTCTTTGCTCGTTTTAACGGTGCATTCTTAACCTCGGACGTAGACTTTGTTCCGCCCGCATCTGAATCGGATCTTCGCAAGATTGCAGCACCTTATAATGCGCTGGATGAAATTTTGCCCGCAACGTATCCGGGCTATGTTACCGAAGATATTGCGGTTGCAAAAACCGATTCGATTGAAAATGAAACTACAAAGGTGGTATTCTATCAGGGTGCCTCCTCTAAAGGCAATATTGTACAGTATGAAATCTTTGCAAAAGACCCGAGCGGCAACTGGCAGCTTGTAAAGGGCAAGAACGAAGAAAGCGGTTTCTTAATGAAATCTGCCGCAACAACTGATCTTGCAAATAACGCTATTGGTTCGGGCATCGGTTTGTCTGTAAATAAAAACGGCACGACCATTTCGGGTACCGTGGATAACTATTACCGTATGGGTGATACCACATGGTTGATTCCGGACGATTTTATTAAGGTTTCGGATTCCGAAGTGAAGCTGTACTTCCCGGCAAACGATAAAGTTGCATTCTCTGCAACCTATTCGTTTGACGATTTGGTAAAAGACCTTAAGGTTTCAATTGATGCAACTTTCAATCAGCCCGGTGACTATTCCTTCTCGATGTTTAACGGTGACGGTGTTGAAATGGAAGATTTCCATACTGTAACTGCACCGATGCTTTATGTAAAGCACGACATTCCGGATTCTCCGGTTGTTATTACACAGCCCTGGATGTTCACACCTATGAACACCTTGTATTTTACCGCTGACAATAACAAGAAAACTCCCGGATTGGAACTGACTTCAGGTCTTGTAGTAGACCCGACTTGTGTTGACCAGCGTTATACACATCCTGATACCTCCGATTTTGGTACAATTTTCTATACAACAAGCGGTAAGGTTCGTCCCTCGTTGGTTGCACCTATGCTTGGTACAGACAGATGTACCTTTGCGGCAGGGGATACCTATAACTTCTCTTATAGAATTGTAAACCGCTTTGAATACTGGTATGATACCTTTAAGCACGTTGCGGTTGATATGTATAACAATACCGACCTTCGTACCAACTACTATGGCTCTATCAATGATTCTATCTACAACATCGTAGATTTGATGAAGGATGATTTCTATGGTGGTTGGAGCGATGATTGGATGGGCTGGTACAACATGGAAGGCCAAAACCTTGTTTCACAGTCCAACTCCATGATTTTGTTCCAGAGATATCTGCTCTCGGAAGACCCTGAACTTTTAGAAGAAAGAGTTGTTCCCACCATTGCGTATGTACTTTCCAGAGGTGGCGCACACTTCCTGCCTTCGCATGAGTATTCCACAGAAAGCTATGCAAAATCCATGGCACCTCTTTCAGGTTATGCAAACATTTATGGTGCCTCTGTTTGGGGCGGTATGTATGAAATGTCCCAGGGCAGAATGCCGTATCTTTTAAATCATGCAATCACAAATGCAAGTAAAAGCAGTGTAACCCATGCAGGTGCGGTTTATAAATACACAGGCTCTGAAGAAGATAAGAAAGCTTTGATTGAGACTGCTGATAAATATATGGCAAACAATGCATTTACAGGTGCAGGTCGAGAAAAATATCTGATTAACGGCTTTGTTTACGGTGACTATATTACAATAACTGCTACCTTGACTGCAGCATACGAATTAACAGGCGATAAGAAGTATTTGGATGCCGCTGAAGAAGCCGGCAGACTCTTGATGACTGTTATCTGGACAACCGGCTATCAGAATGATTACGCAACCAACACCGTTCGTGTAGATCCTGCCGAAGTTGTTAAACGTCCCGTTAATGTAGACGTTGCAGGCTATAACTTCTTCTGGCACGGGGAACAGAAATGGAGACCCGGTAACGAAGACGGCTTTGACTATAGTGCAAAAGAGCTTTACGATATGGGAACCGGAATCATGATTCCGGAAGAAGAAATTCCCGGCTGGCTGGCTGCACCTACCGCACACGGCACCGAGCATTCTTCCACCCCCGGTCACGGTAACGTAATTACCATGAACAACTGGTTGGGTATGATGGTAAGACTTTCCAAGTACACAGGCGATGAATGGTTTGAAACCCAGGCAAGAAACGCGATTGTAGGTCGTTACCAGAACTATCCCGGTTACTATATTGACCGCTATGTAAGCAGCCCGATGCATGCAGATTATCCCTACAAAGGACCTGACATCACATCGCTTTACTGGCACCATATTCCGATTTATCTGGCAATGGTAGAAGATTTCTTAATCAACGAAGCGTGGGCAAAATCCAACGGCAATGTAGACTTCCCGTATCTGTACCAGAGCGGTTATGCATACTTTAATTCTTACCAATTCGGTCACGCCGCAGGTAAGTTCTATGATGAAGAAGATATGTGGCTCTGGATTGACAGAGACATCATTAATCCCGACAGTATCAATATTGACTACATCACTGCAAAGAAAGACGGCGTTTTAGGTATCGAACTGATGAACGAAGATAATAAGGAACTTACCACCACTGTTAAATTGGGTGCTAAGATTCCGAATGCAGAATCTATCAATACCACCGCAACACTTTATGATGAAAACGGTAACAAATCTACTGTGGACATCGTAAATGGTGCGTTTACCGTAACAATTCCGTCTAAGGGTATGCGAGCATTGGTTATTAAGGATATTGCGGTAGAAACTCCGAAATATGTTCGTGAGTACAGCTACTCCAATGAGCTTGGTTCTACCATGAGTGCACACACTAACGGTTTGGGTTATGTAATCCAGGTTGTGGATGATTTCTATCATGCATACATCTATATCTCCGATACTACCGATGATGTGAAGAGCGCAACCCTCACATATACCGTAAACGGTGAAACCAAAACTGTAACGGATACCACCCAGGGCTTGGAATGGCTCATTAAGGTGGATGACCCGAATGCAGAATTCACTTACACAATTGAAGTGGAAAAAGCAGACGGCACAAAAGCATCCTACGGTGGCGGCACCTTAAAGACCCTTGCAAATTCTGAATTGAAGGGAACAGGTGTTACCAAACAGCAGGCGCCTGTTGCAGGTACAGATACAAATGCAAGTGTACCGGCAAATACATTAAAGTTTGATGCGTTTGATTTGACCTACGGTTCACAGGGTATGCAGCCCGGTGTCTTCCGCTTTGTGGTAAGCAAGACAGCGATTCCGTTTGAAATCAAAGAAGCAAAAGATGCCATCGGCTTAATTGTAAAAGGTGAGTTGGTAAACGGCAGCGAAAAGATTCCGTTCGAAAGCTATATTTCAAACGTAGAGTTCCGTGACACAGCTTATGTATTGGTTGTCAAGGAAACAGCTGAGGTTGACTCATCTGTCTACACTGACAACAGCAAGGGCCACAAATTTGTCCTTAAAGTTTGTCCGCAGGAATAAAATAACAAAAAATGCAAGCATACTGATGTATGTTTGCATTTTTTTACAGTTTATATAAAAATACTATAAAGTAAAAAAAGACCATTGATTTTTTGGGAAAAATATACTAAAATATAAATATAGAGTAAAACAAAAAGGAGGAAATGAATATGACTGCATATGAAATTGCAAAAGAAAAATACGCTGCGATAGGCGTAAATACTGAAAAAGCCATTGAGGCACTTAAAAAAATCTCTGTTTCCATTCATTGTTGGCAGGGTGATGACGTAAGTGGTTTTGAAAATCCGGATGGCGATTTAACCGGCGGTATCCAGACAACCGGTAATTATCCCGGTAAAGCAAGAACGCCCGAGGAATTGCGTTCCGATATTGTGAAAATGCTTACATATATTCCCGGCAAACACAAAATCAGCATCCATGCGTCCTATGCTGAAACGGATGGTGAAAAGGTTGAACGTGATAAATTAGAACCTAAACATTTTCAAGGCTGGATTGACTGGGCAAAAGAAAACAAGATTGGTCTTGACTATAACCACACTTTGTTCTCACATCCGCTTTCCGCTGACGGCTTTACTTTAAGCCATGTTAACGATGATATCCGTAAATTCTGGATTGAACACTGCATCAAGGGCAGAGAAATTGCAGAATATATCGGTGAACAGCTGCAGGATAAGGTTATGAATAACCTCTGGATTCCGGACGGCTTTAAGGATATTCCTGTTGACCGTTATACACCCAGAAAGCTTTTGAACGATTCTCTGGATCAGGTTTTTGCTAAAGAAACAAAATGGAATGTGGATGCTGTAGAAAGCAAGGTGTTTGGTATCGGCTCTGAAAGCTGTGTAATTGGCTCTCATGAATTTTATACCGGCTATGCTGTAAAGAATCAGAAGTACATTACCTTAGATACCGGTCATTTCCATCCCACAGAAGTGGTTTCCAATAAAATCACAGGTATTATTGATTTTGTTCCGGGTATTCTGCTTCACGTTTCCCGTCCGGTTCGTTGGGACTCTGACCATGTAGTTATTTTGGATGATGAACTGCAGACCTTAGCTGCCGAGATTGCAAGAAACAACTTCTTTGATAAGATTGCAATCGGTCTTGACTTCTTTGATGCTTCCATTAACCGTATCGCGGCATGGACAATCGGTACAAGAAATACATTAAAAGCATTCTTAATCGGCTTACTTGAACCGACTTCGGCACTTAAGGATTACGAACATAAATTCGACTATACCTCCAGACTTGCAATTTTAGAAGAATTAAAATCTATGCCCTGGGCAGATGTATGGAACGAATACTGCGAACGTGAAAATGTCCCCGTTGGTCTTGATTGGCTTAAGGATGTTAAAAAATACGAAGCAGACGTATTACTTAAGAGAAACTAATCTTAAAAAACACCGAAAAGATATTTTCGGTGTTTTTCTTGTTCTTTTTTGAAAAATGTGTTATACTATATTCGGAAAATTTCTAAAGGGAGTGAAAAAATGCGGTATCAACCCACATACCGGTTTGATGTGATACAGGATGCGCTTTACGAATCAGAAATGCTTAAAGCTGAGCAGGAACTTGAAAAATACGCAAATTATGATACCGTAACTTCTTTTGATGACGCAAAGCTTTTTTGTGTGTATTATCTTGCTGAAAATCCAAGGGCGAGTGTTGTATTTGTGCATGGCTTTAAAGAGTTTACAAAAAAATATTGCGAGCTTGCTTTATATTTCCTGCAGATGGGCTACAATGTGTTTCTGTATGACCAAAGAGGACATGGTCTGTCACACAGGGAAACGGAAGATGAAACGGTTATCCATATCAATCGTTTTGAGGATTATGTGGAGGATTTACACTGTGTTATACAGACGGTTGTGTTACCGCAAAGTCAGAAAATTCCCGTTTATCTGTATGCGCATTCCATGGGGGGAGCGGTGGCACTTTTATATCTTTCGGCACATAATGAAACTGTAAAAAAAGCACTTCTTTCCGCTCCGATGGTTTATCCGGTCTGTATGTCTCTTCCGCGGAAAGTGCTGCGTTTTCTGGTGAAAAAGAATGCCGGAAAGGATGGCTGGACCGCCAAATCAACTGAAAATGCTTTTTTTGATCCGAATCAGAAATATATTTACAGCAGTGATTTAAGTGAATGTCGGTTTAAACGTATTTTAAATTACCGTATTGCCGAGCCGAAATATCAGTATTCTACTGCTTCGCACCGTTGGAATTATGAAGCGTTGGGGGTTATTGAAAAGCTTTTTGATAAAAAGAACCTCCGCCAAATCCATGCTGAAATTTTTATGGTCAGTGCAGGGCAGGATACAGTTGTTGAGAATAAACCGCAGCAAAAGCTTGCAAAACAGCTCAAGTGCAAATTCAAATGTTTAGAGCACGCCAAGCATAGCTTGTACACACAAAAGGATACGGATTTGCAAGCTTATCTGGAAAAAGTTTTTGCTTTTTTTGATTCTGACAGAAAGGGGAGTGTTACGTCATGAAGGAGATCCGCTACCTCTTCTTATCGGATATTTCGGACACAGACTTAACCAAAACCTTTTACGCAATGAGTCCGATGCGGCGTCAAAAGGTGTTAAAAGCATTGCGTGATACAGATAAAAAAATGACGTTAGCGGGCGAATTTCTGGCTCGTCAAATGATAGAGACACATTTCGGCATTCCATTTGATAAAATGGAAATTTCAGAGACGGAAAAAGGAAAACCCTTTGTGCTTGATTTTCCGCTGTATTTCAGCATCAGCCATTCCGGTGATATGGTTGCTGTTGCAATTTCTGATACGGAAATCGGCATAGACATCCAAAAATGCCGTCCGGTTTCTGTAAATCTTGTGAAGCGTGTTTGTAAAGCCAATGAACTTTCGTATGTTTTGGGCAAAATGCCCGAAAAAGAACCGTTGTCAGACGTTCAGATGGAACGTTTTTTTGAAATCTGGACTGCCAAAGAAGCATATTTTAAATGTATTGGCACGGGAATCACCCGATTTCAAAGAGTAGACACTTTTTCAAAGGAACTTGAAAAGGAGAAAATCAAAATTGGTGACTATATTTTGCATACAGTTACAATAAAACGGTGAACAAGTCTGCTCACCGTTTTTTAATATCCAAATATAAAATAAAGAACACCGTAAATAATCGGTTGATGTAAAACGTAAATGTAAAGGGTGTTTCTTCCAATCCATTCCAGCCAGCGTATGCGTATGCAGGAAAGATGCTTCAGCCAGTCTCTTTGCTTAAAAATGTGATGCAGAAAAAAACCGGCTTCGTATAAAAACAGCCACGGAACAAGCGGAAAATAATCGGATGAATAAAAATCCGGTGCAGGAAATCCCAGGTAAGCAGTAAATAAATTACAATAAAGAAATTCAGGCAACTTTGCTTTGAAATGCCCCAATCCGATATAGCCAAACGAAACATTTTTTGTCAGTACAAACAGCAGAACAAACAAGATGAAACCAATATACGGGTTCACTTTTTTGAGGGGCTTGTCTAAAACAGGCATCAAAAGCATGCCTGTTCCGATTAAGCTTAAAATCCCAAAATGTATAGGCGAGTCGGGAAATACAACTAAAGTAACAGCTGTTATAATCAAAGAAAAAGCCAGCACAACAAGCGTTCTGCTGATTTTCTGACGGCTTAACGGTCTGCAAAAGCCGGAAAGCAATACAAACAGCCACCTGCCAAGCTCCTGGTAATAAAAAGTCTTGTCGAAATCAAGCCACGGAATCTCTATGTTGTAAATGTAAATTAAATCCCATATGCCGTGCAGAACAACCATGTTCAATATTGCAAATCCGCGAAGAATGTCTAAGATTGCATAACGTTCTTTTTTCTGTGTCATAAATGACAACCTCCAATGCTATTTAATGCGCACATCTAAGCTGTCGGAATAAACATCATATTCAAAAATCCGTGCATAGCCCGGAAGTGTTTTATTTACATCTTCTACAATTTTATCTATGCAAACAGATTTATCTTTTATATAAAATGCGGCAACAATTTTTTTATTTTTCTCAAAAACTTTGACTTTGTTTATGCCTTCAAATGCATCAAACAGTGCTTCGATTTTTTCGGGATACACGTTTTCACCATTGGAGAAAAGGATGATTCTTTTTTTACGCCCCACAATATAAAGTTTATTGCTTTTTACATAACCTAAATCACCTGTTCTGAAAAAACCGTCCAGGTCAAAGGATGCGTCAGTCAACTCCGGGTTTCCGTAGTAGCCCGGGGTGACGTTTGCACCTTTTATCAGGATTTCACCGATTCCTTCTGCGCTTGGTTCAAGTATTTTAACGGTTATGTGTTCCATGATTGTACCGGCACAAGTGTTTTCGTTGCGATTGGGATACTCAAGGGCTACAAGTGCCGCTGCTTCGGTTAATCCGTAAGAGCAAAGCAAATTGATTCCGTTATCCTTAAAAAACTTTACAATTGCAGGCTCCAGTCCGGCACCGCCGATGAACAAATATCTGATTCTACCGCCAAGGAGAGCTTTCGGCGAGCATTTTTGAGACAGACAAATACTGTAAATGCGTTCACAAATCAATGGAACGGCACATAAAACGGTTGGCTGTACCTCTTTAAGCTCGGACAGAATGCTTTTAACATCACTGCAAAGGTAGACAGACATTCCAAAAAGCAAGGAATATAAAAAATTGCAAATACCGCCATATACATGGTGAAGTGGTAAAAATAAATAACTTACATCACTGCTGTTCATGGGTGCGCGTCTGGTTAACCCTTCAAAGTTTGCAAACATGTTATTCTGTGTAAGCGTTACGGCTTTGGAAAACCCTGTGCTGCCTGATGAAAAGAAAATTTTTGCTATGTCCATGCTTTTTCCGGGAACGAGTGTTGCTTTACCTGCAGGTAAACTTAAAAGTACATCTGTTGAAATACATTCAACGGCCGGAAAAAGCTTTGACAGTTTTGCGATGCAGTCTTGTTTACTTGGTGAAAATATGATGCATTTGCTGTTCAGTTGCTCGCATATGCAGGCTAATTCCTTGCAGGACCACTCTTTGGGTACAACGGCAGAAATACCGACATACCCCATGATTGCGATGTCTGCAACCATATAGGCGTAAGAGTTTTCTGCACAAATGATGATTTTTTCTCCTGCGTAACCTTTGCTTGTCAGATAAGAGGCAACCTTGTGAACATCGTCATAAAATTTTGAAAATGTGTGCGGAGTAAAAGCACCGTTCTTTTTTTCAAATATATAATGATCCGGATTGTTTTTCACGGCGCAGCTGTTTAAAATTTCAGCGATGTTACAGACCATTTTATCACCCCGCTTTTTTTATTTATTATAACATTTTAAGTAAAAAAAGCAAGCGGCTTGCAATGCAAACCGCTTGCCGAAGATGTCGCCATTTATAGTTATTCTTCGACAGGCTCAAAGACATCTTTGCCGAGACCGCAAAGCTCACATGTGAAATCTTCCGGAAGTTCTTCCCATTTTGTGCCCTGTTCTTCTTCGTCGTAAATCCAGCCACAAGCTGTGCATACATATTTCATCTAATTCACCCCCTTTAAAGCGTTTTTGTTTATTAATCATTTGTATCTATCTCCCAGGAAAGTATGGTACCGTCTTCAGCCTTGATATCAGCACTGTATTCTATACCGTCTTTTATGAATTCCACTTCATACTTCCAGATGCCGTTGTCTCTGTCCAGCTCAGTCCGTTTCATAAAAACATCTTTTTGGGAAAGTTCTGCTTTTTCAAGCGCAATTTCAATCGCTTTTTCCTCTCCGATAACATCGGGATTTTGTTTGTTACACGCAACGGATAATAATAGTATACCGATTAAAAGAAATGTGCATATTACTCTTTTCTTCATTTAAATCATCCTTTCTTTTATAGTATATCTTTGTAAGAAAATTATATCACATTTTTTCAAGAAAATCAATATAAATATACTACGTTTAATTGGTGAATCCTGATATAAATGGATCAGAATTTCAAAATGAACCAAGAGAAGCATGGTAGATATCAAGTAAAAGCTCTACCTTACTTGACGTCCATAGAAAGAGATGATGTTTTGTTGGTGAAGGATTAAGAATTACCGATGCTGTTAAAACGCAGCAAAGTTTATTTTATTTATCTGCTTTTTTCTTTTTGTTTAAAATAATCAAACCAAGGGACAGAACGATTGGGAAGAACGTTGCAACCAATAGTCCGATTTTTAAATTACCGCCTGCCATTTCGGAAAACTTACCGACTGTGGCAGGGCTTACTGTTGCGCCCAAATCACCGGCTAATGCCAAAAAAGCGAACATAGCTGTTCCGCCTCTGGGGCATTTTTGCGAAGAAATACTGATTGTTCCCGGCCACATAATACCAACAGCCAACCCGCAAAGTGCACATCCCATAAGACCCAATATCGGAGAAGGGGAGAGTGATGCCGTTAAATAGCAGGCCGTACAAGCTAATGCACATAAGAGCATGGTTTTGGAAAGATCAAATTTATCGCCTTTTTTGCCGTATAACATGCGGGCGATACCCATAAACAAGGCAAACAGACAAGGAACTGCCAGATCACCAATGGCTTTGGACACACCAAGTGCAGATTCCGTAAAGGCCGATGCCCATTGGGACATGGTTGCTTCGGATGCACCTGCGCATATCATGAGAAGAATCATAAGCCAGAAAACAGGAACACCAAGCAACTGTCTTACACGCATACTTCCGCCGTCCTCATTTAATTTTTCGATGGGACAGCTTATGAAATTAAACGTATTATACAGCGGAATCAGTGCCCAGATAAAGGTGAGAACTTTCCAGCATTCTATACCAAATATGGCAAAAAACGCAGTTGAACCTAAAATGACACCCATCGCACCCCAACAGTAAAAGGAGTGCAATAGACTCATCATACTGTCCTTGTTTTCAAAGGGACATGCCTCCACAATTGGGCTTACCAAAACCTCAATAAGACCGCTGCCGATTGCGTATAAGATTACCGATATAATAATTCCTGTAAAAGGAACGGGCATAAGTTCCGGTAAAACCGCCATCAGGATCAGCCCCAGAGAGGATAATAACTGCGATGCTACCACACATTTTCGGTAACCGATTTTGTCCGCAAATTTAGTCGCTGCTAAATCAACCAATAGTTGAGTCAGGTAAAATGTTACGGGAATCAGTGCGATTTCTTCAAATGAAATGTTGTAGGCATTTTTAAATGTAAGAAAGAGCAAGGGTGTAAAGTTTGCCGATATTGCTTGCGTTACAAAGCCAAGATAGCAGGCAATCAATGTTTTTTTATAGTTTTTTTGTTGCATTATGAGTAGACCTCTTATGTGTTAAAATTCTGTTATTTCATTAATAAAACCGCATTCTTTACCGATTATTTCAACCCATTTGCGCATGGTCTCATAATCGGTATATTTCTTTGAGAATGCATGGTTTTTATATATTTTTCCGTCGACAGACCATTCAATAATCCAAAGCTCCGCATCATCTGACGGTGCAAGCTTTTGAATTTCAGTTGCGCTGTTTCTGTCCTGCAGCCAAATACCTTTAGCGATTTGTTTTTTGTTTAAATCTTTGTCATACGCCGTAACAGTGTATTCTGCTTTCTTTTCAGAAAGGGTATCGTTCATGGCGTAAAGGTATAAATCTCCGCCAACCTCTTTGGATGTCGCGCTGATAAGAAATTCCTGCTGAGACTGTTTAATCCAGTGGTATGCAAGCTTTTTGTTAAAATCGCAATCTATAACCGAATAGTTACAAATCATGGGCCACATATCCATAAGCGACCACCAGATTACACCGGATTTGGACCAGCGACAAATTCTGCAGTACTCAATAATATCTTTAAAAAGCTCTGCGCTTATGAGATTGATTGCAAAAGCGTGATGCTTCCAGTCTGTAAAATCAAAATCTTTTTCAAAAAATTTCTTGATAAGATTTTTACCGCATCTTATCAGACCTGCCATATATCCGTCCAGCTGATGAAGGGGTTCGAAAGCAGGAATATCGTTACTTTTCCATAATCTTTCAAGGCGTGCTTTTTCCAATTCAAATATGCGTTCGTTTACCGTGAACGAATTGATTTCAATCGGACCCGTTTCACCGATAAATATTGATTTTGTGGTTTTCAGCTCCTGCTCGTAATCTTCGAACAGAGGATACATATGTGTTTCGGTCTGGTGATGTTCAAGCAATCCCTTTTTCCGTTCTCTAAAGTTGTCGTCACTTGCATAAGGCGAGCTTTCTATGTAAACGCGATAGGGGTCAAAATGAATTACAGCATCTTTTAAAATCTTTCGTGTGATTGTATTGTTACTCGGAGCAACCTGAGAAAAACGGTGATGCCAAGAGAGACATTCATCGTCTTCATTATCGCCACACCATATTGCCATAGACGGATGATTGCGGTATTTTTTGATTACATATTCTGCTTCTTTTGCAACAATACGGCAATACCATTCTTCGGTTGCAGGTGTTTCGCAGGCAAACATGAAATCGTGCCAGATGAGCAGACCGTTCTGATCACAGAAATCAAAAAAGGCTTTGTCTTCGTAAATGCCGCCACCCCAGATACGAACGGCATTACAATTTAAGTTTACAATTTCGTTGAGTGCTCTTTGATTTCTTGTAAGCGCATCCGCAATAGAACCAAGAGGGTGGAGTGGCTTCCAGTTCGTACCCCTTATAAACACTTTTTCTCCGTTTACAACAAAAACAAATTCTCCGTTTCCATCGCTGTCTACAAACTCTGTTTTTTCAAGCTCTATGGTTCGGATACCAAGCTTTTGCGTATAGCTTGCAACAGATTTCCCGTTTCTTACAATTTCTATTTTTAAGTCATAAAGCTTTGCTTTTCCAAAGCCTGCGGGCCACCAGAGTTCAATCTTATCTCTCGGAATTTCTATGTGCGAGCTTCCTTGGGTGAAAAACACTTTATGTGAATATGTATGTACAATTTCGTCTCTATCCGAGATTGTGTAAACCATGGTATCCTTCAGGCAATTGGTTTCTTCCGAAACGTATTGCCAGAACGCGCCGATGGCAACACTTTCTTCGCCAATTCTTTCAGTATACACATACACATCTTCAAAACGGTTTTTATCTAAAACTTCAATATATACCGGTCGGTATATGCCGGTTGTAAAGACTCTCGGTGCGTTGTCCCATCCACCATTATGCCGCGCCTTGCGGATGTGTGCAAGCATATCCCAGGTGCCGTAGTTGCCGTGTGGAGCAGAAAAAATATCATGCGGTTTATCTTGTGCATAAAGCTGACAGCTTCTGATGATAACCTTTAGTTCATTTTCATCCTTAAGCTTATCGGTTACGTCTAATTTATATGCAATGTGCATGTTTTCGCAATCTAAGATTTTTTCACCGTTTAAATAAACCTGTGCGATTGTATCTATACCCTCAAAAACAAGTTGTTTTTTTCCTTCGTTCAAATCTTTTGTAAGGAAGGTGGTCGTGTATGTCCAATCGTCAACAATTTCAAATTTTGTGGTTGCATACGCGTTGTCAACAGGCATATAGTCATCAATCAACCCAAGCTCAACAAGCTTTGGTTCCACATTGGACGGAACCTGAATTTTTGTATGAATCATTTTGTTATCGTCAGGATTTGTAAAGGATAAATCCCATAACCCGTTAAGAGAAAGCTGATTCATATTTTTACCTCCGTAATTCATTTTACGTTATTATATCACTATTCTTTCAAGAAAGCAAGAACATAAAGAAAAAAGAGTATGAGGATAAAATCACCTCATACTCAAAAAGTACAGATTTTATTTTGTTTGAATCAGATGGAAGAAAAGAAAAATTGCATCTATTAAAAGATTACTCAATATCAGTTTTTGGCTGTAAATTCAACGTGGACTAATTTTTGTCAATAGCCTTTTGCTGCAATTTTTTATAATTGTTTTTATATGCTATTCGCATTCCGCTAACCACCAAGCATATAGCTGAAGATAATTTCATAATGCCAATTGAAGATACAAGCACCTTATTTGATATAATAAATTCTCTTACAGCACTGATTCCAATAGCATTTACATTAAATTGTTGTACTAAATTTAAAATCCACATCAAAACCGGAACCCCGAAGCCTAACAGCGACATTGTGATAATCTCAATTGCAAAGGATCCATTTGATTTTTTGCTAAGGACAAGAATAATTGAGATAATTAAGCAAGCGACAATGTATAAAACACTTCCGATGGGTAAAATCGGTCGGTAATTAATAATATCAACTGAGGAAACATAGCGTGAAACCATTGGTTCCCAGAAGATTGTTAATACAGCTATCGAAATCAAAAATGAAACAGCAGAAATAATTACCGAAAGTATTGATAATACATTAATCGGCATTTTCTTGTTTGAAATAACTTTTTCGATAATTCTCATTCCGCTTGTTATCAAGCTCAACGCAACGGACAAGTTTGCAAAACCTACTGGAATAGCCATTATACTATTTGCAGTCCCCAAGATGGCCATAGAATTTTCCCCCATAGGATGTCCTGTTAGCATAGTTTGATTCAAATCCAATCTATAAGTTAAATACGGAAGAAGAAAACTTAAGAAAACTATTGATAAAATCTCAATTACAATAAACTTTCTTGATTTATAACTCGCAAGAAGAACTAAAGAAATAATAACACATCCTAATATGTATACCATATTTCCTCTTGGAATAATAGGTGTAGCTTTCGTAATAACTTCAGGACTATTTAACAAAACATTAATCGGCTCCCAAAGAAATGTCAAAATTGCTGTAGCAAGTAAAACACCTATGAGAGAAAGTATAATAGAAATAATTGATAATATTTTTACTGACTTATTCATAAAAAGTCCTCCAAATTTATTTTTTTATAATTATACCTTAAATTGTCTATTATGTAAATATGTTTATATAAATTAAATTCATAAAGTGTGTGCAACTGGCAACAAAATTTGCTTCTATAACAACCATCAAACCCTTGCAGGACATTGCTTTCAAGAGATTAACCGGCAATTTGTTGCCAGTTTGAACATCAAATTTACTGAAATGTTGAGATTACAACAAATCGTACAATGTGGCATCAAAAAAATGCAAAAATAATACCAAAAACCCCTTGACAATAGGCTTTACCTAATGTCAAGGGGTTTGAGAATTCATTGTTATTTCAATTATTTGAAATATCTCTTTAAAAGAC
The DNA here is from genome assembly GCA_017410375.1 of Clostridia bacterium. Lineage (NCBI taxonomy): Bacteria > Bacillati > Bacillota > Clostridia > Clostridia bacterium. The sequence continues at coordinate 50,233 of JAFQQW010000025.1, forward strand.
CTTCTAAGCCCTTACCATGACGAGCTTCGTCAAGAACCTCTGATTTTGGAATGCTGATTTTATCAGCATTTGCGGCGTTTTTTGCTACTTCGATTTTGCCATTTCCCACGGATTTCCCACGAGTTAAAATTTCCCACGAAAAGTCCGTCAAAGCCAGTTATTTCAAGGGTTTGCAGGCTAAAATCTCGTCAAAATCCAAACCGTCGTATTTTTCTAAAAATTCCAGTAAAGATTTGCGTGTAACTTTCCTGCATCCAAGCTTAATTGACTTAAGGTGTCCGGCGTTAATCAGAGTATAAACAAAATTTTTGTTTACTTTAAGTATTTCCGCTATTTCACTTATAGTATACAATAATTCCCCTGATTTGTCAATGTTCCTGTTTAATTTTCCGGTCATGTTAACACCTCCTGATTATGCAATATGTGCAAGTCCCGAACGTAGTTTTTTTAACGCTTTATTTTTCTGCACATATATGTTGTTTGCACTTGTGCCAAGCAAGTACGCTATCTCTCCGGCAGTCAAGCCGCCGATAATGTTCAAAACAATAACAATCCTTTCAATCTCGTGGAGATTTAGAATTGCACTTATTACCATTTCGTTTTCAAGCTCGTTTATAATTATCCGGACCACCAATTTGTCAAATATCTTTTTGCAACCTTTTTTGATTTCTTTTTCAGTCAGTGGAACTGAGTCAGCAAAATCAGTTTTGTTTTTGTCGTACCAGTTTATAATTATGTATTGCATATAGGCTATCATATCATCGCCTCCCAATCCGTAGTATGCCCCTTTTTAACAGCCGTTGGCTCGGCGTACATAGCATTTCAGCTCTCCCGGGTTCTCCGCGAGGACCGTAGTCAAGTATCAATTACTGGCTGTATGTTTCATCGCATCCCGATTTGCCAATCAGTCGGTTTATAGTCTGATAGTTCTCGCTCGTGCCCTGTCGGGCAGTCTTGGCGTATCAACTAACGTGCTGGCAGTTTTGCCGCCCATACAGCTTTACGATTAAAAAGGTGCTATTCAGTTGTAAATGTTCAGATAAGATTTATGTGATGCTTTTTGTGTTTTTTAGTATCACAATTTATCTGTTTAGCTTCATTATACATATCAAAGGTGTACGTACCGTTCACCTTATAAAAAATAATTTATATTTTTTCAAATCCTCCTTTCTTAAAACCCATTTTATCGGGTAAATATGAAAGAAACCTTCACATTTAAAAAATTTTTTTCAAAAATTTTTATCTCCCCTTTCTTGACACCCATTATACAGGTCAAAGGTAAAAGCCAGCTTTACCTTTGAAAATTTTTTTTGATTTTTTTGAAGTTTATTATCTCTCCGCTGATTTTAGTGTAACATCTAAATACCGCAGATTTTACGGGTAATTCAAAAATTATTTCAAGAACTTTAAAAAAAGTTTTGAAAGTGCGCATTAGCCTTATAAAAACAAAAAGACCATAGAAAACCTATCAACGATAGAATTTCTATAGTCTTCTTCAAAGATGTTATGTAATTTAGGGGTAGTGAATCTGTTTTTTATTAAGTTTTTATTTTTCTTCGGATTGAAAAAATTTGTAGCAAATACTATAATAAAAATAATATTTATTTGACTTTTTTCGATTCTGAATCGTCTAATAGATGTAAGAGCTTTTACAAAGGCGAAAGGAGGACTTGATTTGTACGAACTGTTCGAGCAGAAATATAAAGAATGTGAAAAGTCTTTGTTCTTGGTCGCTTTCGGTTATTTGCACAATACCGAAGATGCAAAAGATTGTGTTCAGGAAGCCATTTTGTCGGCATTAAAATCTTTTAACTCATTAAATAATAAAGAGTTTTTCAAAACATGGCTTACAAGAATTGTAATCAACAAGAGCAAGGATTATCTGAAAAAACAAAGATTCACCGAGGAATTAACAGATAATCTAAATGTATTTTACGATATGCCTTTAGATGAAATAGGCATAATGGATTGTATATGCAAGCTTGGCCCAAAGTTGTCAATATACATAACTCTCAGGTTTTATAACGATATGACTTATGACGAGGTTGCACGCACATTGAAATCACCCGTTTCAACTGTAAAATACAAAACTAAAAAGGCACTTAACGAACTCAAAACTCTTTTGGAAGGAGATGCAAAATGAGAATATCTGAATTGGAAAACAAATTAAGAAAACACGCTGAAACAACAAAAAGTGTCATGCAGGCTCCTTTCGACCTGAATGAAGAAATCAAAAATATGGAGGTAAATACTATGAGTA
>JAFQQW010000026.1 GCA_017410375.1 Clostridia bacterium
AAAACGCATTTATCAAAAGAAAACGCGCAAAATTTTGCGTGTTTTCTTCATTTCGTGTCTTTCTCGTGAGTTTGCACAAACTTTGTTCGCCTTTATACTCGCGTTTTTGCGATCCGGACTTTTTTTACATTCCCTTTTTTTGTTAAAATGTCAACAAAAGTGTGCATAAAATGGAATGAAAAGCATAAAATAACTGATGAGGATTATTGTTTGTCCAGAAAAACGCAACTTTAGGTTGCAAAAGATTCAATGTAAAGTTGGTTGCAAAAATATATTTTATCTGCTAATATATATAATGTAAACTTTTTAAGTGGAGGGTAAATATGAAAATAGGAGAAAAAATTATACATTTGCGCACAATGGCAGGTATGTCACAGGAACAACTTGCAGAAAAAATTGAAGTGTCCAGACAGTCTATTTCCAAATGGGAAATGGATCAGGCACTTCCGCAGATTGATAAGGTTTTGCAACTCTGTGAAATTTTTAATGTTTCTACCGATGAACTTTTGCATGATAAAATTGAACTTACACAAAATAAAACAAGGGGAAATAAATATTTTGGAACAGATGGATTCAGAGGAGAAGCAAATGTAACGCTTACTTCTATGCAGGCATACAAAGTAGGGCGTTTCCTGGGCTGGTATTACGGTTCGGAGCTTTCCGGCTGTACAAAAGGTAACTACCGTCCGCGTATTGTAATCGGTAAAGATACAAGACGATCAAGCTATATGCTTGAATATTCTATTGTAGCAGGCATCACGGCATCCGGTGCAGATGCGTATATGCTTCATGTTACAACAACCCCCAGCGTATCTTATGTAACAAGACAGGATGAATTTGATTGCGGTATTATGATTACGGCATCGCATAATCCTTTTTATGATAACGGTATTAAGGTTATAAACAAATTTGGCGAAAAGCTGGATGACAGTACCACCGCGTTGATTGAAGCATACCTCGATGGCGATATGAAGGCGATTGGTGTTTCTGCACCTGATTTACCTCTTGCAACAAAAGAAAAAATCGGTTGCATCATTGATTATTCTTCCGGCAGAAATCGGTATCTGGGATACTTGATTTCAGTTGCATCTCATTCTTATAAAAACCTGAAAATCGGTCTTGATTGTGCAAACGGTGCTTCCTGGATGATTGCAAAAGCCGTATTTGCCGCCCTTGGTGCACAAACCGTAGTGATTGGCGCGGAGCCGGATGGTTTAAATGTCAATGAAAACTGCGGCTCTACACATATCGAAAATTTATGCCGCCTTGTAAAAGAACAGCATCTGGATGTGGGCTTTGCTTTTGATGGGGATGCGGACAGATGTATTGCGGTGGATGGAAACGGGAACGTTGTAGACGGCGACAAAATGCTCTATGTTCTGGGAAAAAGACTAAAGGCAAGAGATATGCTGAATGAAAATGTTGTTGTTGCAACAATTATGTCCAACAGCGGTTTGATTTCCAGTATGGAAGCGGCGGGAATGAAATGTGTGCAGACCAATGTGGGTGACCGCTTTGTGTATGAGTGCATGCAAAATAACGATTACGGTTTGGGCGGAGAGCAATCCGGACACATCATTTTGAAAAAATATGCTACCACGGGTGACGGTATATTGACCGCTATTATGATTGCTGAAGAAATCTGCGATTCAAAGCTTACTTTGGCAGAGCTTGTGGCGCCTGTTGTGCTTTATCCGCAGTATATGCAAAATGTTCGGGTTAAAGATAAAGCGGCAGTGCTTTCAGATACAGTTGTTTTGCAGAGCCTGAAAGAGGTTGAAAAATTAATTGACGGAAAAGGCCGTGCATTGCTTCGCCAGAGTGGTACAGAACCGGTCATTCGTGTAATGATTGAAAGCGAAACTGATGAAAAGTGTGTAGAATATGCAGAAAAAATCGTAAATACCATTATCGAAAGGGGACATGGTGTTGAATAAGCTTACAGAAACCAAAGATTTATTTGAATGTGTAACGCCGTATCTTACGGAATTATTCGGTATGCATAAATACCCTTGGGAGATGTTGCCCGAAATAAAGGCATATATAAACAAATTGCTTCAAAACGGGCTGGAAGGCTTTGAAGAAATTTCAGAAGGGGTATTTGTAGGTGAAAATGTTAAAATCTACCCTACAGCTGTAATCGAAGCACCTGCAATTATCGGTGCAGGTACAGAAATCCGTCCCGGTGCGTTTATACGAGGAAATGTGATTACGGGCAGAAACTGTGTGATCGGCAACTCTACCGAGATGAAAAATTGCATTTTGCTGGATGGTGTTCAGGTACCGCATTATAATTATGTTGGAGATTCCATTTTGGGAAACCGCGCGCATATGGGAGCCGGCTCTATTTGTTCAAATTTAAAATCGGACGGAAAACCTGTGGTTATCCATGCGGATCAGGATTATGAGACGGGTATCCGTAAAATTGGCGGTATTTTAGCAGATGGCGCAGATGTGGGCTGCGGATGTGTTGTAAATCCGGGAACGATTATCGGAAAAAACACAAGAGTATATCCGTTGACCGCTTTAAGAGGAGTGATTCCTGCTGATTGTATTGTTAAAACAGCGAATAATATAGTGAAAAAAGTATGAAAGGTGATGCATAATGAATTTTTTGACAGTTGAAAGCTACCAAGAACTTAGCGAAAAAGCGGCACGCATGATTGCGGAGCAGGTGATTTTAAACCCTCAGAGTATTTTGGGTCTTGCAACAGGCTCCAGTCCTGTCGGAACATATAATTGTCTGGCAGATATGCACAAAAACGGAGAATTGGATTTTTCACGCGTGACCTCGGTAAACTTAGATGAATATGTGGGGCTTTCCGGCGAAAATCCGCAGAGCTACCGGTATTTTATGAATGAAAATCTGTTTTCAAAGGTTAATATTGGTATGGAGAATACCTATGTGCCAAATGGCTGCGCAGAAGACCTTTTGAAGGAAGGCACAGCATATGATGATTTGATTGCAAAGCTTGGCGGCATTGATTTACAGCTTCTCGGGATAGGGCTTGACGGACATATTGGTTTTAATGAGCCGGATGATGTTTTTACAAAAGAAACGCATGTCGTAAACTTAGACCCTTCAACTATTGAAGCAAATGCAAGGTTTTTTGCGTCAGTTGACGAAGTTCCCAAAAAAGCAATAACCATGGGTATGGGCTCTATTATGCAGGCGAAAAAAATACTATTGATTGCAAGCGGAGAAAATAAAAAAGAAATTCTGCATAAGGCGTTTTACGGACCGATTACACCAAAAGTTCCCGCTTCTGTTTTACAGCTTCATCCGGATGTTACAGTAATTTATTCTGTAAATAACTGAAAAATATAATGCGAATATTGCACATCTAAACGAGCGTAAGCTCGTTTTTTTGTCGAAATATGCAACGTTTGTTCCTCAAAACGCGACGTTTGTTCCTAAAGACTTGCCTCGTTCTTATTCTTGTGTTATAATAAAAATACAAAGAAAAGGTGGGATAAATTTGAAAATTGCGATTTGTGAAGACAGTAAAACTGACTTGAAAATGATACGGGAGCGTCTGGAAAAAACATCCTTGCCCAAGGATACGGAATGGAGTATGTTCACAGACGGCAAGGCTTTGCTGAATTCTTTTGAGACGGGCGAAAAATTTGATATGGTGTTTTTGGATGTGGACATGCCCGGGCTTAACGGCATTGAAATCGGAAACCGTATTTATGAAATGGATAAAAAAACGATTATTATTTTTATTTCCAATTATCCGCAGTTTGCTATTGAAGCATTTGACTGCAATGCATTTCATTATTTGTTAAAGACGGACCCGAATGAAAAAATTGAAAACGTTATCCGCGGAGCGCTTGCGTTTTATAAGAATTCTCACGCGGATTATGTGGCAAGAGGGAATGACGGTGCTTTGCGTATTCCCATAGCGGATATTTGTTATATTGAAAGCTTTTAGAAGCACCTTCTGATACATACTATGACTGAAAAAATTGATGTGCAGGATTCTTTGAAAAACGCCTTGCGTGTAATGTCTGTTCATGGATTCTATCAGACCCATAAAGGCATAATTGTAAATCTGAATCATATTATGAGATTCCGCCGGGAAGGCGTTTTGATGCGTAACGGCGATATGGTGGTTGTAAGTGTACGGAAACGCACAGAGGTCAGAAGAGTATTTTCTGAGTATATTGAAAGGATGGTTTAATTTATGAATTTAGGCTGGATACATGCAATAATACTTACGACCATGAACGCAATTGCGTTGGTGTTGGGGACTCGTCTGTTTTTCTCGGCATTTGGCGAGCGGAAGCGAAAAAGTGAACCTTTAATGATTTTGATAGCGGTAGTGATGTTTTACACATCACAGCTGGCTGCAGGGGACACTTTGTTTAAGCCGGGTCTTTTGCTGCTTGGGTCATTTATGATTTGTCAGGCATATAGCATGAAAATGTATATGCGTGTGCTTTTATCGTTTTTGTTTATGGCGGTTATGTCGGCAGTCGAGCTGGTTGTCGGCTTAACTATTATGATTACCTTCTCGGAAGAAATGCTTGAAGCGGAGAAGGGTATCTATGATTATATCGGTGTTTTATTTTCGCAGAGCCTTAATATATTTGTGTGCTATGTTATCAGCCGTGCAAAACATAAAAAGCTGTTAGGTGTGTTTAAAAAGAAATATCTTGCTGTTTATTTATTGCCCCTGGCAACCGGACTTGTGGTTTGGTTTGAATACTATGTTCTGTATTTTTTACATATGACATCCTTGCGTGTGGTCGGACTTTTAAGTATGATTATGTTGGTTGTGGCAAACGCATTAATTTTCTATATCATTGATGATATGCAAAAGAATGCAGAAAACGAAAACCGCCTGCTATGGGCAGAAGAAACCATCAAAATGCAAACGGCACAGTACACCATGATGTTGGGGCAAAACCATGAAATTATGCGTATCCGCCATGACCACAAGCATTTTCTGATGGGCGCGCTTTCTGAATTGAAGGATGGAAATACCGAAGCCTTGATGCAGTCGCTTACCGAGCAATTAGAGCTTGTCACCAATGACGGGGCAGACAGACTTTGCGGCATCAGTAGTGTGGATGCGGTTATCAGTCAGAAAACGGACGAAGCAAGAGAAAAAGGTATTTTACTGCAGTTCACACACAAAAATGTTAAAGATATCAGCTTTTCGGGTATCGACCTTGCAATTTTGCTTGGAAATGCCATA
>JAFQQW010000027.1 GCA_017410375.1 Clostridia bacterium
CATACCATTGTTTATTGAAAGCTATGTTCATTACTTTAATAACGAAAGATTATCATACAAATTAAATTATAAAACCCCTGTTCAATATAGAATTGAACAAGGGTTTGTGTAATTCGTGGTTTTTAGTGTCTACTTTTACTTGACAAGTTCACACACAGAAAAAAGTCATTTTTCCATATTGACTTGCTTCCTTGTATTTGATATAATCAAACAAAAAACACAAGGGGTGGATTGGATGATTCAGGCAAAAACCGATTATCAGGTAGCGTCCTTTTATCTGGACGACCAAAAGATTTCGTTGGTGCCGTCTGAAATGAAAGCAGAGAGTGACAAGCTTTGCTTTGAGAAAAACGGCTTGAAAGCTTATCTTTTCTTTGAATCCAAAAATGAATACAGCTTATGGACATTATCTTTTGAAAACACAAGTGCGGAAAATTCGGGACAAATCAGCAACATACGCACTTTGGACATGGATTTTCCTGCAAGCAAAACGGTAAACCTGCACACATTAAAGGGTGACAATGCTTCTATTAAAAGCTTTGAACCTGTTGACAAAGACATACTTGCGCCCTTTACGGCAAAGCCCAACGGCGGCCGTTCTTCCTGCACCACCGGATTCCCGTTTTTTGATATTCAAACGGGCGAAAGTGCCTATCTTTTTGCCATTGGCTGGACGGGTCAGTGGATTTATACCATTACCCCCGGAAACGGCACGGTAAATGTATCCGCAGGACTTGAATACGCCGACTTTTACTTAAAGCCCGGCGAAAGCGTTCGTTGCGCCTCCATATTTTTGTTAGAGGGCGAAGAACAGACCGCCTTAAGACGGTTATTCAAAAAAATTCAGTTCCGGGATTTCAATGCAGTACGGCAGACGGGAAAAGACACACTCCCCTTCGCCATTCAGCCCTATGACCGTTATTTTTACGGCAAGTGCCCCGAATGGCCCACCGAGCAGGGACAGCTGAAAACCTTGGCGGCGGCGGTAAAATGCGAGCATTTAGACACCCTTTGGCTGGATGCGGCATGGTTTAAGCTTGGTTTTCCGCGCGGGGTTGGCAACTACACCTTTGAATCGGGCTATCCCAACGGGTTAAAACCTATTTCGGATGCGGTACACAAGGAAAACATGAAATTCCTTTTATGGTTTGAGCCGGAACGCGTGTATAACGGCAGTGATTTGTTTGAACAGCATCAGGACTTTTTATTGGAAGCCGATGACTCCAACACCCGACTTTATGATTTGGGCAATCCCGATGCCTGGAACTGGCTTTACAACACTTTAAAGAATTTTATCGCCGACAACGGCTTGGATATTTACCGTCAGGACTGCAACATCAATCTTTTGGGCTACTGGCTTACCAATGACGAAAAAGGGCGTCAGGGCTTAAAAGAAATCAAGCACATTGAGGGCCTTTACCGTTTGTGGGATGCATTACGCGCAGACTTCCCCACTCTTATGATTGACAACTGTGCCAGCGGCGGACGTCGGTTAGACTTTGAATCCATTCGCCGTGCGGCACCGCTCTGGAGAAGTGACATTGCCTGCAGACCGGCAACCGAAAAGGCACATACCTACACCTGGAGTCAGAATCACACCCTTGCTTTGGGTGAATATTTGCAGTATCATGCTTGTGCCGCCTGGGAGCCCATTGCGTACCATGTACGAAGCGCGGCTACGACAGGCCTTGCGTGCACCTTTGACGTATTAAAGCCCGACTATAATTTTGAGCAGGCTAAAAAAGCCTGCGAAGAGGCGGCAAGACTGGCAAAGAAATATTTAACCTATGACTTTTATCCCATGAGCGAATACACTTTGGATGAAACGGGCTTTGCGGCATGGCGATATGAAAATCAAACGGGCGGTTGCGTGTATATTTTCAGACGTGACAAATGCACAGAGGACATGTATGTATTAAAACTTCCCTCGGTTGACAAAAACGCCACCTACAAGCTGACCATTGCAGATGAACAGTACAATTCCGGACAATTGACCGTTTCGGGCGCCGAGCTTTTTGACGGGTTTGCGTACAAAACAGAAAAGCCTTGCGAGAGCGCAGTTATAGAATACGAAAAAATCTGAGCAATTTTTGTTTCCTATTAATAAATATATGAAAATTGGGTAAAATTTCTGTTGACAAAAAACAAAGAGTTTGTTATAATAAGCAATGGAGACTCGGCTTTTGTGGAAAGTCTGACAGAGAGAATGCGTCGTGGGCTGAAAGCGCGTTTGAGATGAGTAGTAAGCTTGGGAACACTCCGGTTCGCCTTACAGTTTTATAAATAAAAGAGGATGCATAAAAGTAAAATGCATCAATGCGGGTGGCACCGCGGGTTAACTATTGTTTACTCGTCCCGGGAATAATTTATTTATTCCCGGGGCTTATTTTATTTCAATTACTATTTTTAGGAGGTCTAAATATGTATAGAACACTATTCTGTAACGATATTCGTGATGCGCATATCGGTAAGACCGTTTCGCTGGCAGGATGGGTGGATGTTGTGCGTGACCACGGTGGCGTTATCTTCATCGACCTGCGCGACTACACCGGTGTGACCCAGGTGGTTGTACACAACGAAGCGTTACTGGAAAACGTTAACCGTGAAACGGTTATTTCGGTAACCGGCGTAGTGGAAAAGCGTGATCCCGATACCGTAAACAGCAAAATCGAAACCGGTAATGTTGAGCTTGTGGCAGATACCCTTCAAGTTTTGGGTAAAAGCCCCAATATGCTCCCCTTTGATGTAAGAGGCTCCCGTAATAATAAGGACGAGCTTCGCTTGAAATACCGTTACCTTGACCTTCGTAATCCCAAGAACCACGAAAATCTCGTGATTCGTTCCAAAATTATCCGTCATTTGCGTAATCGTATGGAAGAAAAGAACTTTCTGGATATGCAAACACCCATTCTGACCGCTTCCTCCCCCGAGGGTGCGCGTGACTTTTTGGTACCCAGCCGTAAGCATCCGGGCAAGTTCTATGCTCTGCCCCAGGCACCTCAGCAGTTTAAACAGCTTCTGATGGTTTCGGGCTTTGACAGATATTTCCAGATTGCTCCCTGCTTCCGTGACGAGGATGCCCGTGCAGACCGTTCGCCCGGCGAATTTTATCAGTTAGACTTTGAAATGGCGTTTGCAACCCAGGACGAAGTTTTAGAGGTTTGCGAAGATGTGGTTCATGACACCTTCAAAACCTTCTCGGATAAGAGAATTACCGAAAAACCGTTCCGTCGCATCACCTATGCGGATGCTATGATGAAATACGGTTCGGATAAGCCGGATTTGCGCAATCCGCTTATCATCTGCGACTTAACCGATTTCTTCGCGGATGTGGAATTCCCTGCATTCCGCGGCAAACCCGTTCGCGGTATTGTGGCAGATTGCCGCGGCAAATCCAACAAATTCTTTGAAGATTCCTTAAAATTTGCAACCAGCGCAGAAGTGGGCTTAGGCGGTTTGGGCTACATCACCTTAAAAGACGGTGTGTTCGCAGGTCCGATTGCCAAATTCCTTTCGGACGCCAAAAAAGAAGAAATTATTCAGATTACCGGTGTAAAAGAAGGCGAAACATTGTTCTTCATTTGCGACGACAAGAAAAATGACACCGAGAAAAAAGCAGGTCATATCCGTTCCTGGCTGGCACGCCCCGAACAGCTCGACTTAATCAAAGACGATGCATTTGAATTCTGCTTTATCGTAGACTTCCCCATGTACGAAATCGACGAAGAAACCGGTGACACCATCTTTACCCATAACCCCTTCTCCATGCCTCAGGGCGGTATGGACGCACTCCTTGGCGATGACCCGACCGAAGTGCTTGCTTACCAGTACGACCTGGTATGTAACGGTATCGAATTGGCTTCGGGTGCTGTGCGTAACCACGATATTGATATTATGAAGAAGGCGTTTGAAATTGCAGGCTACTCGGAGGACGAATTAAAGACACGCTTTAACGCCCTTTACACCGCATTCCAGTACGGTGCTCCGCCCCATGCCGGTATGGCACCGGGTATTGACCGTATGGTTATGCTTTTAACCGACGAAGAAAAGATTCTTGAAGTTATTGCGTTCCCGCTCAACAGCAACGCGCAGGATCTCCTGCTTGGTGCACCCAGCGAGGTAACCAATCAACAGCTTGAAGACGTACACCTGCTTGGCAATACCAATGCTCTGGCAAACCGTGTAACCTCTACCGACTCGGGTAAAAAGTCAGGCGGTGCAAAGCGCTCCACCTTCTCCAACACACAGCAACTCAATCAGCTGTCCCTTACCGAGGATGAAGAAGCCGTTATGCAGGACATTTTCAAGTCCATGAGCGAAAGCGAAGCCTTGCTTAAGGCAGTGAATACCGAAAATGTGGAAGAAATGATTTATGTTATGCCTATGACCAACGTATTGCGCGAAGACGAACGCAAACAGCCCTTTACCAGAGAAAGTCTGCTTCAGGGTGCGCCCGAACGCAATGACGACAGTTGGCAGGTACCGCGACTTGTAAAGTGAGGTGTATGGAAATGAAATATTATGCAACACAGTTGGCTGAAAAAGGAACCGTGGCAGTAGACGATACCATTTTGGTAAAGGACGCGCCTGCTACCGTTGGCTCCCGTATATTAGAAGGCTTTAAACCTCTTTTCAGCGCCGAAGCGGTGGTCAGATTAGAGGAAAAGGGTTATGCTGTTTCGGGCAAAACCCATGTAGGCGAATTTGGCTTGGATCTTGTGGGCGAATTCTCCTATTACAGTGAAAAAGAAAACGAATTAAAAGGTGCAGCAGCAGAGCTTGTTTCAAAAGGCGATGTAGCCGCAGCTTTGGGCGTTGACATGAACGGTGCGCCCCGTCGTGCAGCGGCGCTTTCGGGCGTCAACTTCTTAAAGCCCACTTATGGTACTGTTTCCCGCTACGGCATTGTTTCATGTGCCGCTTCGGGCGAACAGCTTGGCGTTTATGCTAAGCAGGCAGAGGGCATTAAAGAGATTATGGACGTCATCGCAGGTCACGACGAAAAAGACGGCACCAGCTTAAAAAATAAAGCGTATGATTACACCGCAGATGCTTCCGTTTCCGGTAAAAAGGTTTGCATTGTAAAAGAGCTTTTGGAAAAGGCTGATGAAAAGACCCGTGAAAACGTTCTTGCCTATGCGGATAAGCTTCGCAAAAACGGCGTTATCGTAGACGAAATCTCAGCAGATTTCTTTGACATTGCAAACACCGCATGGCAGATTTTAATGACCGCAGAAACCTGCAACAATGTTTCCCGTTATGACGGTGTAAAATACGGTTACCGTTCTGCCGAATACAGAAACATTGACGAGCTTTATGTAAACACCAGAACAGAAGGCTTTAACTTCCTGACCAAGGCTGTTATACTGTACGGCTCGGATGTACTTTCCAAAAACCGTTATGATGATTGCTATGGCAAAGCATTAAAGGTACGCCGTGTAATTTCGGAAAAATATGAAGCATTGATGCAGTCTTATGATGCAATTTTAACCCCTGTATGCAGCAAAACTGCGTATGAGGTATATGACATACACGAAGCCTTCGGCAAAGTCTTTGCAGAAAGTGTGTTTACTGCAACCGCAAACCTCATCGGCACCCCTGCTCTGGTAAGCGGTGGCGTTCAGCTGATGGGTAAGCACTTTGGCGAAAGCGATTTATTAAGCCTTTCAGGCAGTGTGGAAAGGATGGGTGAATAATATGAACTACGAACTGGTTATCGGTCTTGAAACCCATGTGGAGCTGAGTACAGAATCTAAAATTTTCTGCTCCTGCGGCGGTCATTCCTCGCCCAAAGCTCCCAACGATTGCGTTTGCCCGGCTTGCAGCGGTATGCCCGGCATGCTCCCCATTATGAACAAACGTGTGGTAGAACTGGCGGTTACTGCAGGTCTGATGTTAAACTGCGAAATCAGCAGATATACCACCTTTGACAAGAAAAACTACTACTACCCCGATTTACCCTGCGCCTATCAGATTACCCAGCTGAATCACCCCATCTGCACAAACGGTTGTGTAACTCTTAAAACCTCTGCAGGTGCGCGTGATATCCGCATCAAGCAGATTCACATGGAAGAAGATGCAGGTAAGCTCGTGCATGTTGGCAAATCCTCCTTTGTAGACTTTAACCGTACCAGCGTTCCGCTGATTGAAATTGTTACACAGCCGGATTTCCGCAGTGCGGAAGAGGTTCTGCTGTATTTAAACAAGTTAAAGTCCATGTTCCGCTCCAACGGCATTTCCGAATGTGAAGAAGGCGCAATGCGTTGCGACGTTAACATTTCGGTTCGTCCCGAGGGAAGCGAAGAATTCGGTGTGCGTACCGAAATCAAGAACATGAGCTCCTTTGAAGCCATTGACCGTGCCATTCGTTATGAAGCACAGCGTCATATGGATGCTTTGGAATTCGAAACCGAAGAGCTGGTACAGGAAACCCGTCGTTTTGATGACGTGAGCGGTAAAACCTTTGCCATGCGCAACAAGGAAACCGAAGCGGATTACCGTTATTTCCCCGACGCAAACTTAATGCCTATCATCATTGATGACGAATGGTTAGAGCAAATCAAGGCGGCAAAGCCGGTTGCTTTAGACGAAAAAACCGAAAGCTACAGAGAAGCAGGCATTTCGGAAGAAGAAATCGAAATGCTCATTCACAACCACAAGGTTACCAAGCTTTTGGACGATGTGGTGGCGCTTGGCTGCAATCCCAAGGATTCCGCAACCTGGATTTTAACCGATTGTGCAGGTGTATTGCGTAAAGACGGCAAGACCTTAAACGATCTTACCCTTTCTGCAGAAAAGCTTGCGGCAATCATCAAGCTGGTAGACAATGGCGATATCAACAGAAACGCAGGTAAGAAAATCCTGATTGCGGTTGTAGAACAGGATGTTGACCCGATTGCATACTGCAAGGAACAGGGTCTTGACCGAAAGGTGGATTCTTCTGCCATTGAAGCGGTTATTGACAAGGTTATTGCCGACAATCCCCGTGCGCTTGAGGATTTCAAGAGCGGTAAGGTTAAGGCGAAGCAGGCATTGTTTGGTGCTTGTATGAAAGAGCTTAAGGGCGCAGGCGATCCGACCATGATCCGCGACCTTTTGGACAACAAATTAAACAACTGTTAAAAATCAGGCGAGAGTAATATCCTTATATTACTCTCGCCTTGTATACGGAGAAAGTATGAAAAACAAACACATTCTGCTGATTTTGGTGGGTGGTACCATTTGTACTGCGCTGAACGAGGAGGGCAATCTTTCGGTCAGCGAAAAAGCCGGCTCACATCTCGTATCCGCTTTTGAAAACTCTTCCTCACCTTACGCAAAACAAGTCAGCTTTGATTTAACCGAAAATTTGTATATTTTAAGCGAAAACATGACGGTGGAAAAGTGGAATTTAATGCTTGACACCTACCTTTCGCACACCAAAAACACACATTACGACGGTATTATTTTTGCCCACGGCACAGACACCTTGGCGTATTCGGCATCTCTTTTTGCCCAGCTGTTAAGCGCAACCGATGTGCCCGTATTTTTTGTTTCTGCAAACAAAAATTTAAGCGATGCAGCGTCAAACGGTCATGCAAATTTCCGATGCGCAGTAGAATGTATTTGCCGGAACATCACGCCGAATGTTTATGTATCGTACCGGAATATTTCAGACGGAAAAATGTATTTGCATTTAGGGTCGCGCCTTCAACAGTGTCCCAACTACGCAGAGGATTTCCAAAGTGCAGGAATGCTTGATATCAGTGATATCAGCGAGCAGAATTTTACGTCCTATTTTGAAAGAATCCAAATACTGTATCCGCCTAAGAAGCGGAATGCTTTTGCAATCGAAAGCATAAAGCTGAAGCCTTGCGTGCTACTGCTTACCCCCTATGTGGGCATCCGCTACGATGCGTACCATTATGAAAAATTTGATGCGGTACTGCACGGCACATTCCACTCGGGAACTGCCTGTGCAGAAGGCGAAGTAAATTCTGTTTTAGATATGCTTGACCGCTGTGCCGAGTTGCATGTGGACGCCTATTTGTCCCCGGCTCTGCTGAAAAAAGGGACGTATGAGACGGTTTCAATCATCGGAAATCACGAAAAGAACGGTCAAAAATTCAAATTTTTATACGGATTTACCCAAGAAACGGCATATGCCAAGCTTTTGATTGCTTACTCCTGTTTTTTGGATGCAACCGACAGACAGACATTTATCGAAACAGAGCATAATTTTGAAATAACAGACAGAAAGGAGACCGCTGAATCATGACAGAAAAGTTATTTGAATCAGATTCCTATTGCCGTGAATTTACCGCAACCATTTTGTCCTGTGTGCAGGATGGCGAAAGCTATAAGGTTGTGCTGGACCGCACCGCATTTTTCCCCGAGGGAGGCGGTCAGGCGGCAGACAAGGGCAAGATAAACGGCATTGCGGTGCTGGATGTACAGACCGAAAATGACAAAATTGTACACACCCTCGAAGCTTGTTTGCCTGAAGGACAGACCGTTACGGGCGAAATTGACTGGTCGCTTCGCTACAGCCGTATGCAGAGCCATACCGGAGAGCATGTGCTTTCGGGCATAGTGTACACCCTTTTTGGCTACAGCAACGCAGGCTTTCATATGAGCGAAAGTTCCATGACCGTTGATTTCAGCGGTCCGCTCACCAAAGAGGACATTGAAAAGATCGAATGGCATGCCAATCAGGCAATATATAAAAATGCAGAAATCAAAGCATACTACCCCACCGATGAAGAACTTGCTACACTCAATTACCGCAGTAAGGTCGAACATTTTGAAAACACGCGTATTGTTGCCATCGGTGACATTGACTGCTGTGCCTGCTGTGCACCGCATTTAAAAAGAACAGGCGAAATCGGCATCATTAAAATTTTAGATTTCATGCCCCACAAACAAGGCACACGAGTTGAAATTGTTGCAGGTGTACACGCGCTTAAGGATTATTTCGATTTGAGCAATGCCACAAAGGGTATGATGAAAATGCTGTCTGCACCGCGCTTTGGCATTGAAGAGGCTGTGCGCGAGCAGATATCTGCTGTTACAGAGCTTCGTAACGAAAACCAGAAGCTTTCCAAAAAGCTTGCCTGGTATGAATTAAATCCCACTTTTGTCGGCAATTCTGCTTTTGCAATTGCAAACGGCTTATCCTATGATGATTTAAGATACTGCGCCAACACATTGCTTGAAAAGGGACATTCAGCCTGTATACTGCTTTCCGCAAATGACGAAAACGGTTACATTTATGTGGTAAGCGGTAAAGAGGATGTAAGCGGGCTGGTCAAAAGCCTGAACAACGCCTTTGAAGGCAGAGGCGGCGGCAAAAACAATTATGCACAGGGCAAAATTTCCGCCTGCGACAAACAGACTTTAACAGAATTCTTAGAAAACACATTAAACGCATAAGGAGAGGTTGACATGATTCGTACCATTGCATTGCAGTTTGGTTTTCCTGCCGAGGCGGCAGAGTATTTACAAAGCAGCTACGAAAAGCTTTTAAAAGCACCTGACTTTGCAGAGGATTTTGAACTTGCTGAAAAATTATTCTTAAAAAAATACTACGGCTACAAGGAAATTTTAAAGCGACTTTCGGATAAAACCGATGTGAATTTATTTACGGCAAACATGATTTTTTTGCTCATGCTTACCCCAAAGCTTCACAGCAGATACAAAGAAAAAAATATCGCGGATGATATTTTCTTTGATACTATGCAGGATTTGAAATACAAGCTTTTCGAGTGCATGAATATGCATGGCGTGTGGGGCACTTTTGTTCCCGACTGGTATATGGGTATTTTTGCCATGGAATGCTTTAAGCTCGGCAGACTGGAGTATCAGAAAGGCTATGCCTTAGAAACCGATAAGCTAGACGGCATCAAAAGAATTGGTGACCGTATTTTCCGCTGTCACATTCCGTCCTGCGGTCCGCTTTCAGAAGAAGATGTAAAAGCTTCGTTGAAGCAGGCAAAAGAATTTTTCAAGGATGAACTAAAGGGCGAAACATTCGTGCTTTGCTGTGGCTCGTGGCTTTTGTATCCGCCCGTGGTCAACAAGCTGAAGGACAGCTCCAACATAAAAAAATTCTACCAATTATTTACCATACATACCGAAGAAGAACGACCCGAAAATCCCGATTTCTGGCGTATTTTCAACGAGCCGTACAGCCCGGATGCGGTAAACCGCATTCAGCCCAAAGGGCATGTGCAGGAAACGGTGCTTTCGCATCTCAAGGAAGGCGGCACCCTCGGCGCAGGCCGTGGCTACATAATTGTTGAATAAAACAAAAAAGACGCGTTTGCGTCTTTTTTATTTTAAAGTAATTAAATTTTCTGATTCCTGCTCGATTCGGCTGTCTAATGCTTTCATGGCGCGGAATTTTCCTTTTTCCCGAAGTTCCTGCCCGATTTCCCTGCCTATTGCATTATTTTTCATATCCATATCCGAATCATAAAAATTCTCTGCATTCGCAAAATTTAAAGGATGTCCGAACTCGTGTGCGTCTGTAAAATATTTGGTGTACAGTGCATCCTCCGACAAAATGGTCGCCGTTGCGCTCCATTTTGCATGCTTTTTGGCATTATCCACCGTGCCGTCCGAAGCAACACCATCTTCTGCCATCACTTCCTTATAAGAGGCATAGCCCGCCGCATTGGTTATCCATGCACCTTTACCGGCATCTGCCCGATACACAACCGTCTCCGCACTGTTTAAGCTCTGCCCGGGCAAAGAAACTTCTTCCACCTTGATTTGTATACCCACAACCCTTATAAAGTCCGCCAGTGCGCAAATATCCTGCTTATAGGCACCGACATTCACGCCGCTTTCTTCTAAGACACATAGCTTATCAAAGGACTCTTCTAAATCAGAAAGTGCCTGATATACAATCGGGTTGTCGTTTTCAAAGGCTCTGTCTGCTTCGGTCAGCTCCACCGCTTGCGATTGTCCCGTAAAATCCCTGACCTCGATTTTCTGCACTTCATTCTTATTTTCATTTTCTGTTGTACTTTCGGGGGCACCGATATTTAAGCTGACTGCCACGACCATTGCTAAAAAACAGCTTAATGCATACTTCATTGAATCACCTGCCTGACTTATAGTTTACCACACAACCGAAAAACTGTCAAGAAATGCAAACTGTGAATTGACAAGACACTTTTGGCTGTGCTATAATATTTAGTAAAGAAAAGAGTTGATTTTATAAAGACCATGAAGTTATTTAAAATGTTAGGTGAAAAATTTAAAGCCGCACCGAAAAAAGAACAGCAAAAAATATATATTGCTTCTTTACTTACCGTGCTTGCCACGGTTATTTGTGTTACCTTCATGTTCTGGAACGAAATCTGCTACACAATAAGCCCCGCATGGCATCTTTCAAGCATTGCACAAAACAGCCTGGAAAAAATCAGCGACGAGCAAAGCTATCTTTCCAAACGCTTGTTTGGCTTTGACACTACAAAGGAAGCCTATCGGATTGAGCTTACTGCTGATGCCTTAATAGACGGACGGAATGAAAAAGTGACCTTGTCCCTCTCACCTGGCGAATCGGAACTGCAAATCGGTCTGGAGGCGGATATTGACGAGGTGCCTGTTTTGCAGACGCTTGCGGTATGGAATGACCGGGAATTAAGTTTCAGCTTTCCGCAAATCAACAACAACCGCTATTATCTCCCGTCAGACATTTCGACCCCGGAATTCAGAACCGGTGCCTTTGCAAAATCACTTCCCTTTGTCTTGCCTGCGCATATAGATTCTCTGGCATACAGCAAATTCATACAAAAAGACGAAGCAACCCAAAAAACTGCAGAAAACACCGTGAAGCGGTTTCTAAAACGTCTGGACTACGGAAAACGGGAAAAGAAACGGCTGGTTTTAGACGGTAACGAACGTTCCTTACATATTATCCACGCCAAGTGCAGAGCTTCTGACCTTTCGGAATGTGTTGCCGCTCTTTCTTTATTATATACCGATGACTGGCTGAAAAATACTGAAGTTTCCCGTATGCTTTCCGGTCTTTGTCAGGAGCTGAAAGGCTATGCTTCACAAAACCTTGTGTATGATATCGAGCTGATGGAACAAAACAGCTACTTAATCGGTTTAAAAACAAACACCTTTACCGTTTATTTCCACGACGGTCTGTTCTTAAACGGCTTTAATGTGGAAACCCCGGGACAGACCTTAAGCCTCAGAGGCGACATCCAGATGCAGGGCGGTGTACTGGATTTTGTGCTGACACGTTCCACCCCCACAGAGCAGGAAAAATACTTCGGCCTTTATCTGGATTACAGTGCAAGGAAGCTTTCGGTTTACACACCGATGGGTGTGTTTGAAACCAACGTGCGCTGTGCCAACGATACCGAAACCTTCGCCGTTTATGAAAATGCAGTTTACCGCAAAAACAGATTCGTTGATTTCTCCCTGGAGGTAAAGCCCGGCAAGCCCGAAATTGTAATGGGCACAACCGCTGTACCCTTAACCTCCAAATCCTGTAATGACTGGAAAAACACGCTGGATACCGACATCCGTCGACTGTTTCGGGACACATCGGTTTTTCGCTATCTGTTTCAAAAATAGTCCTCTTAATGATAAAATTGAAAAAAGAGCTGTAAATTTATTACAGCTCTTTTTTAGGGGATAGGAAAAAATGCGTGTTTTCTCCATTTCGTGTCTTTCTCGTGAGTTTGCACACCCTTTGTTTGCCTTTATACTCGCGTTTTTGCGGTCCGGACTCTTTTCATCCCCTTTTTTACAAATTGCCAAGAAAAGCAAGGATTCCTTCTTGGATGTCTTCATAGGTTTCGTCAAAATTTCCTGTATACCAGGGGTCACGGATATCTCGCGGAACATCTGTAAAATCTAGCAGACGCATTACTTTGTTTTGCGGGTCGTCTTTGAAAATGCGGAGCATATTTCTTATATTCATGCTGTCCATCCCCAAAAAATAATCATATTTGTCATAATCGGCTTTTGTCAGCTGTACCGCCTGCTTGCCTGCTGTGGAAATGTTAAATTCTGCAAGCTTTTTGCGCGTACCGGGATGCGGAGGGTTACCGATTTCTTCGGTACTTGTGGCAGAAGATGCAATAAAAAATTCCGCCTCTCTTCCCTGCTTTTTAACCATATCCTTCATTAAAAATTCCGCCATAGGTGACCGGCAGATATTTCCATGACACACAAACATAACTTTTTTCATTTTTCTTCACCTCTTGGCTTACATTATATATCCTTTTCGGAATTTTGTCAAAATTTTAGTTGACATTATAAAAAAAATGGAATATAATATAACTGTCAACCAAGAGGGAGTAGTTTGCGCGTGCTTTTCGCGTTACAGTCTTCGTCATCACGCATATTCTATATGCCGGATTCTGTACATAAAGGAAACGAGACTTTTGTTGTACCTATTTTTAGTGTACGCAAAAGTCTTTTTATATGCCTTTTTTGCGTACAGAGGGAGGAAATTGATATGGCATATGTGTTACTCATCATCGGCTTTATTCTGTTAATCAAGGGTGCTGACTATTTTGTGGACGGCAGCTCGGGTCTGGCTAAAATCTTTAAAGTTCCGGCTGTAATCATCGGACTTACCATTGTGTCCATGGGCACAAGCGCGCCCGAGGCAGCGGTTTCCATCACCTCAGGGTTAGTTGGTAAAAACGCCCTTGCCATCAGCAACATTGTCGGCTCTAATATTTTTAATCTTTTGATTGTTATCGGTGTTTGTGCTGTTATTGACAAAGTGGAAGCAGATAAAGACATTCGAAAAAGAGACTTGCCTTACAACGTAATCTTGTGTGCTCTGCTTCTTGTAATGATAGCCTTTGACGGGATTTTGGGTACAGTAGATGCAATCATTCTTCTGGTGCTGTTTGTCGGCTACATCCTTTGGTTGGTTCGGGATGCACTGAAAAACCGTACACAAGAAAACGATGATGCTAAGAAAATGCCTTTATGGCTTTGTCTGATTTGCATTGTCGGCGGTTTAGCAGCTATTGTATTCGGCGGCGACATGGTTGTTAAAAACGCAACCAAAATTGCAACCTCCTTGGGTATGTCTGAAAACTTAGTCGGCCTGACTATTGTGGCTGTGGGCACGTCTCTTCCCGAGCTGGTAACCTCCATTGTCGCATCCCGCAAAGGCGAGAACGAGATTGCTCTGGGTAATGCGGTAGGGTCTTGTATTTTTAACATCTTATTCATCTTAGGTATGTCCGGTGCGCTTTCCCCGATTGTGCTTCAGCAGAACCTCGGTGAGCACATTGTTGACTTGGCTGTTTTAATTGCAGTTACACTGCTCTTTACTGTGCTTTGTCTGATTAAAAAAGAAGTGAATCGCAAAGCAGGCTTCCTTTGCATCTTACTTTATATCATTTACTTAGCTTACATTATTGCGCGTAACTACGGTGTTTTTGCGTAATTGTAAAATAAACGGTGAGTTCGAGACCTTCCTCACCTAAATCAAAACTAAAGGAGACAACAGAATATGAAAAAAACAACGCAAATGGCATACGGGGCACTCATTGCCGCCCTTTATGTGGTACTCACATTCGTCGCCAACATTTTAGGACTGGCAAACGGTGCGATTCAGGTTCGATTTTCCGAAGCCCTGACCATCCTGCCTGCCTTCACACCTGCCGCAATTCCGGGTCTGGCTGTGGGGTGTGCCCTTTCAAATATCCTTACGGGCTGTGCGCTGTGGGATGTGGTGTTCGGAACACTCGCGACCCTCATCGGAGCGGTTCTAACGCGCATAATCGGCAAATCCAATAAGTTTCTTGCAGTCATTCCGCCCATTTTAGCAAACACTTTAATCATTCCGTTCGTACTGCGGTTTACCTACGGTGTACCGGAAGCAATGCCCTATCTGTTTTTAACGGTTTGCTTGGGCGAGCTGATTTCTGCAGGGGTGCTCGGAAGCCTTCTGTATAAGATTTTGGAATCTAAAAGAGACCTTTTTAAATAAAGAGCTGCTTTTCAGCTCTTTTTTTCTTGCTTTTTTTTAAAGTTTATTGTATACTAATATTACATATACAAAAAAGGAGAATGAATATGAAAAAATTGATTCAAGGTTATGTAAACATTCCACTGATTTTAAAAATCTTAGTGGGACTCATCATTGGTGCGGTATTAGGGCTTTTTGTACCGCAGGCAGGCTTTGTGGCTACATTCGGTACTATTTTTGTAAGTGCTTTGAAAGCCATTGCGCCCATTTTGGTATTTGTGTTAATCACCGCGTCGCTGGCAAGTGCCGGTGACGGCATTGGCGGACGTTTCCGTACCGTTATTATGCTTTACATGTTAACAACTTTCCTCGCGGCAGTTTTAGCGGTTGTGGCAAGCTTTATCTTCCCCACCGCCATTCCGCTGACCGGGGTTGAATCTGCAACCAACGCAGCGCCTTCGGGTCTTTCGGAAGTGTTTGGCACCTTGTTTAACAACATGGTTCAGAATCCCCTTACCGCTATGCAGACCGGCAACTATATCGGTATCTTGACCTGGGCAATTGTATTCGGTATTGCACTTCGCGGTTTAGCATCCGATAACACCAAAAACATGCTCTCCGACCTTTCGGGTGCTGTTTCCAAGGCAGTTGCATGGGTTATTCAACTGGCACCCTTTGGTATCATGGGCTTGATTTATTCCACTGTTAATGAATACGGTATGGAAATTTTCGTGGACTACGGTAAGCTTTTAGTGCTTTTGGTTGGTTGTATGTTGCTTGTGGCACTGGTCATCAATCCGCTTCTTGCAGGCTTCCTTTTAAAGAGAAACCCCTATCCGCTGTTGTTTAAGTGTTTAAGAGAGTCGGGACTTACCGCATTCTTTACCAGAAGCTCTGCGGCAAACATCCCTGTAAACATGTCCCTTTGCGAAAAACTGGGCCTTAGCCGCGACTACTATTCGGTAGCCATTCCGCTGGGCGCAACCATCAACATGGACGGTGCGGCAATCACCATCACCGTTATGTCTTTGGCAGCGGCATTTTCCATGGGCATTGAAGTAAACATCTTCTCTGCAATTATTTTAAGCTTTATTTCCACCCTTGGTGCTTGCGGTGCTTCGGGCGTTGCAGGCGGCTCGCTGCTTTTGATCCCCATGGCTTGCTCGCTTTTGGGCGTTGACCCGGAAATTGCAATGCAGGTTGTAGGTGTTGGCTTTATCATCGGTGTTGTGCAGGATTCTGTGGAAACCGCATTAAACTCCTCGGGAGACGCTTACTTTGCGGCAGTTGCTGAATATCATGACTTGCGAAAAAAAGGCGAACCGATGCCTTTCTATGATAACAAAAAATAATAATATCACAATGATAAAAACGACCGCAGGAGGGGGTTCCTGCGGTCGTTTTTGATTCGATATATTTAAGAGAAGGTTGAATATATCGCAAAATTATTTCAAGAGTGCATAGCAGATTTCAGCCATTGCCTGACGGGTCAGATGACCGTCTGCAACGAAAGCGGAAAGGTCTGCTTCGGGATTGAGCTGAATCAGAAGGTCAATGAATTCGTTGGTTTCGATTGCACCGTCGGCTACAAAGCCTTCAGCCTGTTCCATAACAATTACCAAAGAGGGGTTAAGCTGTGCGGGGATGGACATGGTCATCATATCGGAGTAAACCACGATTTTGTCGCCCATTTTCAAGTCCTGTGCTTTGATGATGTTTCTGGACTTTAAGGGACGAACGTCTGCATCCTCACCCATTACTGCAACGTAGTTGCCTGCAGCATCTGCTACCTTGATAACGCCGTCAGCCTTTTCTACAGAAGCAATTTCCATGTAGATGGGGTTAGAAACTTTGTCAGCCTTTAAAACTGCGTAGGTATAAACCTGAGCAGGAATGCTTCTGGTCATTGCAGTAGAGGTTACTGCAGTTACGGTTTCGCCTTCAAAATCCTTGATTGCTTCTTCAAACTGTGCAGATGCCATACCGATAAAGCCTGCGGTGTTCGCATCGGTGATGAGCTGATATACTGCACCGTCTTCAGCGGTGAGCAGCGTTTCGCCGTTTGCTACAGAAAGGGTACCTGTTAAAGTCTGGGTGGTCTGACCGGTTACGATTACACCGTTTGCGATTGCATCTGTAATCAGAGCATCTGCCCAGTGGCCTTCGGTGGATACGGGAACTTCTTTACCCAGTACACGGTAAGCCATGGTAAGTGCTTCTGCATTGGTGGAAATTCTGTCTAATTCCAGGCCGTTTTCAGTGCCCTTCAAAAGACCTTTTTCTACTAAGAAATCTACTGCGTTTACTTCTTCTTCAACTGCAACTTCTGCAGAACCAATCATAACGATTGCTTCAGGATTTAAAAGTGCGGGGATGGACATGGTCATCATGGAAGAATATACAACCAGTCTGTCGCCTGCCTTAACATCCATCGCCTTTACAATCTGACGGGTTCTTAAGGGGGTGATGTCGGTCATGGGGTCGATTGCCAGCTTATACATACCGTCAGCGCTGTTGATTACGATGCTGTCTTCTGTTTTTTCTACGTCAGAAACTTCCACATAGATGGGGTTTGCAGTTTCGTCTGCAGATAAAATGCTGAACGCAAAGGTTTGTGCCGGAATGCTCATGGTCATCTGGGTAGAGGTAACAGCGGTTACTTCTTTACCGTTCAAGTCAGCCTTCATTTCAGCAAACGCACCGTTTGCGTTACCGATGAATGCGCTGGTGTTTTCGTCAACGTTTAATACGTATTCGATACCGTTTGCATCGGTAAGAAGAATTTCTTCATCGGATACCGAAAGGGTTCCGCTTAAGGTTGTAGTCTGTGCGATGTAAGAAGGTTCTTCAGAAATGAGCATGATTTCTTCTTCTGCGATGGGCATTACATCAGCCTCGTTTGCGAGTGCCGAGACGCCCATGGAACTGATTGCCACGGTTACTGCTAAGGTTAATCCAAGTACTTTTTTCATGATATTTTCTCCTTTTTTATCATTTTTATTTTTAAATTTTTTACGCTGTTTTTTGCGCTTTACATACATAATACTTTTGAGCGGTGCAAAAGGTTGCAAAAAAAATAAAAAATTTTAAAATTTTTTTAAAAAGTTTTTTTCTTCCTTTTATATATACAAAAACAAGCTCTTGACAAAATACCCCTATGGGGTATATAATATGTATGAAAGGCGGGATTTTATGGCTGAAAACTGTGTTTGCAAAACCAAAAAGCGAAGCGAAGAAGAAAAGAAAAAATTGAATAATCGGTTAAACCGTATTTCGGGACAAATCCGCGGTATTTCGAACATGTTAGAGTCGGATGCCTATTGCATTGACATTTTAACCCAGGTTTCGGCAGTCAGTGCGGCACTTTCTGCTTTTGGCAAGGAGCTGATGAAAAATCACATTCAGACCTGCGTGGTGCAGGATATCAAGCAGGACAAAAACGAAACGGTAGATGAACTGATTACAGTTTTGGAAAAATTTATGTGAGGAGGCGTAACGGATGAAGCAATTTGATATTACGGGCATGAGCTGTGCTGCCTGCTCGGCAAGAGTGGAAAAGGCGGTATCTTCTGTAGAGGGCGTAAATATGTGCACGGTAAATCTTCTTACCAATTCCATGCAGGTTGAAGGGACGGTGTCTGCCTCTTCTATTATAGAGGCAGTGGAAAAGGCAGGCTACGGAGCAACCGAAAAGGGTGCTGTTTCTAAAAAAGAAAGCAGTCCTTTAAAAGACACCGAAACGCCTAAGCTGAAGCAAAGACTTTTGTATTCCCTTATATTTTTACTTCTTTTGATGTATGTTTCCATGGGACACACAATGCTCAAACTCCCCTTACCTGCGTTTTTTGAGGGCAATCCCATAGGAATCGGTTTGTTGCAGTTAATCCTCTCTGCCATTGTGCTTGTGATTAACCAGAAGTTTTTTATAAACGGTTTTAAGGGCATGGTAAACCGCTCACCGAATATGGACACGTTAGTGGCTTTAGGGTCGGGAGCTTCCTTTATATACAGCACCATTCTTCTCTTTGGCATGACAAAATCGGCACATCCTTCGGTACACGGCTTTTACTTTGAGTCTGCTGCCATGATTTTAACTCTGATTACAGTAGGCAAAATGTTAGAGGCGCACTCTAAGGGAAAGACCACAAGCGCCATTGAGGGCTTAATGAACTTAGCCCCCAAAACCGCAACCCTTTTAAAAGACGGCAAGGAAATCACAATAGATGCCACAGACCTTAAAAAGGGCGATATTTTTATTGTGCGCCCCGGGGAATCCATTCCGGCAGACGGGATTGTTTCAGAGGGGGAAAGTGCAGTAAACGAGGCATCCCTTACGGGCGAAAGCTTAGCTGTAGACAAAGCAAAAGGCGATAAAGTTTCCTGTGCCACCATCAACCAATCGGGGGTGCTGACCTGCGAAGCCACAAAGGTTGGCGAGGACACAACGCTTTCCGAAATCATCCGCCTGGTATCCGATGCGGCGGCAACCAAGGCACCCATTGCCAAAATTGCCGATCAGGTTTCAGGGGTGTTTGTTCCGGTGGTAATCGGAATTTCTGCCATCACCTTTATTCTGTGGATGCTTCTGGATAAATCCTTTGGATTTGCACTGTCCCGTGCCATTTCAGTTTTAGTCATCAGCTGTCCCTGTGCATTGGGGCTTGCGACACCCGTTGCCATTATGGTTGGCAGTGGCTTAGGTGCTAAAAACGGCATTTTATTCAAATCGGCTGTGGCATTGGAAAAAGCAGGTAAAGTATCGGTGGTCGCCTTAGACAAAACGGGCACCATTACCGAGGGAAAGCCCTCGGTAACCGACATATTCCCCGAAAACTGCACCAAAGAAGAACTGGTGATGCTGGCGGCATCCTTAGAGAAAAACAGCGAGCATCCCCTATCCAAGGCGATTCTGGAATATGCAGGCAATATGACATTAAAGCCGGTACAGAGCTTCAGAATTCTGCCCGGCAACGGACTTGTGGCAGAAATTGACGGCAAAGCGGTATTTGGGGGCAATTTAAAATTTGCAGAGCAGAACGCGACTGTATCCTCTGCCCTCAAACAACAGGCAGAAGCACAAAGTGCCCTTGGCAAAACACCGTTATTTTTTGGTGCAGACGGCTCTGTTTTGGGTATGATTTGTGTAGCAGACACCATAAAGCCTGATTCGGCAGAGGCAATTTCGGCACTTAAAAACATGGGCATCCGTGTGGTGATGCTGACGGGTGACAATCGTAATACTGCCACCGCTATCGGCAAAATCGCAGGGGTAGATGAAGTGATTTCGGATGTTCTGCCCGACGGCAAGGAGCAGGCAATCCGCGCCCTGCAACAAAAAGGAGCGGTTGCCATGGTCGGCGACGGCATTAACGACGCGCCTGCTCTGACGCGTGCCGATATTGGTATTGCCATTGGGGCAGGCACCGATGTTGCAATGGATGCGGCGGATGTGGTGCTGATGAAGAGCACCCTTTCGGATGTACCTGCTGCCATTCGTTTAAGTCGCGGTGCTTTAAAAACCATTCATCAGAATCTTTTTTGGGCGTTTATTTACAACATTATCGGCATACCGCTTGCGGCAGGGGCATTCATAAGCCTGCTTGGTTGGGAATTAAATCCCATGTTCGGGGCAGCAGCAATGAGTCTGTCCAGCTTTTGCGTAGTAACAAACGCCTTAAGGTTAAACCTTTTAAACATTTATAATCCCAAACGGGATAAGCATAAAACACACAAGGAGGAAAAGAAAATGGAAAAAGTATTTAACGTCGAAGGTATGATGTGCCCCCATTGCGAGGCAAGAGTAAAGCAGGTTTTAGAGGCTTTGGACGGTGTAAAGGAGGCCATCCCCTCCCACACCGAAAACAAGGTAACCGTAATTCTGGAAAAGGAAGTTTCTGATGATATCATCAAAAACACCATTACCGAACAAGGCTATACCGTAAAATAAGACAAAGGGCTATGCAATGCATAGCCCTTTGTCTCAGCGTGTCGATAAACCTATCGACACGCTGTAGACTTAAGAAAAAGGAAGTTATATTTTGTCAATTTGAATTCGTCGGCGTACAGAGGTACGGTAGAGTTCAAATTGACAAAAAGCAAGCAATGGAGCGGAATCCTCG
>JAFQQW010000028.1 GCA_017410375.1 Clostridia bacterium
GGGAATAGGAAAAAATGTTTGGAATGGACAAACTGAGCCCAAACCGCGTTGCATCGCGGTTTGGGGTTACCCGAAGGCGTACAAAGGTACGTCGAGAGGCGAAGTTTGTTCATAGCAAAAACGCATTTATCAAAAGAAAACGCGCAAAATTTTGCGCGTTTTCTTCATTTTGTATCTTTCTCGTGAGTTTGCACAAACTTTGTTTGCCTTTATACTCGCGTTTTTGCGATCCGGACTTTTTTTACATTCCCTTTTAGTTTATATTACCAATGAAACCCAGCATAACAATAACCACCAACCCATGCGAAACCAGTTGTGTTATAACTTCTACCTAACATTGCTTGGTCATGCGTATAAGAAACTTGCCATGTAGAAATAGCTTCATTAACAAGGTTACGATATGCTTCATCGTTAAATACATTTACATTTGAATATTCCTGATTTTTTTCCAATGGTTTTAGTTGCCAATTTTCATATTCATAAGGTTCTTTTAAAGCAATTTTAATTCCCCATTTTCCTGTCAACTCTTCATATGTTGTTTTTCTCAATTGCCCCCTTACTCCTTTATCAACCTTTGTTTCCCAAGGAATATTAAGATGTCCAATACTTCTTGTTGTAAATGCAATTTCATTATATCCACGCCCATGAATATACTCATCATATCCATTTTTTTGACCATATGAAGAATTGGGAATATATTGTGGAACAAATACCCTAAATGCTCCTGCCATTAATTTACTGCCATCTGACAATTCATAAACAAGTGCAGGGTCTACATTTTTTAAAAAATTTTTATTTTCAACTTCAAACATATGCATCCAACCCGAACTTACATAAGATAACTCTTTCATAGCAGCTTCTATTTCTGGGTGTTCCATTTGATTAAATGCTGCCCAAGCCATAATATCTGCATATGTTCCATCAAACACGACAGGTTTCATACCTTTACTTGCCCTATACTTATTTAATTCTTCTGTCCAATACTCACCAAGAACAGTACTTAAAACAGGAGTACCCATATCAGAATTATTTTTATTCTGAACTTTTTTATCCATTTTTGTCATATCTCTTTTGACACAATGAGCTGTTGAAGTACTATCATCATAATAAACTTGTGCACCTAAAAATTCAGCAACATATCTGAATGGTAGCATTGTTCTGCTATTTAAAATTACCGGGAAAACATCCTCTGGTAATTCATAAACATTTACTTTTGTAGCAATATTTTCACCATGTTCATATCTTGCAGTAACAAATTTATTAGAGCCAATCCGAAGATAGTGAACAAGTTTAGTATCTTTTCCTTCAATATACTTATTAACAATTTCCACAACACCATACTCTTGATTCCAATAAACTTCTGCACCTAAATTTTCTGCCAAAAATCTAACCGGAACATAAGTTCTATAAGTGTCCTCATCTAACACAGGTTTCTGGTCAGGGAAATTGATTTCAGTATCATTTACCGAAAGTTTAATATCTGAACTGCTCCAATTCGTTGCATAAACAGACATAACAGAAGATAGAGATAGTAAAACTACCAGTACAGTTGTTATAACTTTCTTCATTATAATTCCTCCATATCAGTTGTATAATATAGATAAAAAGTCCCCCAATAAACAGAACATAAAAAAGTATTATTTTATCAGGTGTGAAATGTACCAGTGTTGCAAGAATAGGCATGCGCTTCAATCTTTTCCATCACCTTTTTAAGCACTTCGCCAATGCTTTCCCGTATAACCAGGTCAGCAGTATCGTCGTAGCCCGTCTCGGACTTATTGATGATTACAATATATTTACCTCTGAAATACCGAACAAAGGAGGCGGCAGGATATACTGCCAGAGAAGTACCACCCACAATCAGCATATCGGCATTTCGGATATACTGCACAGCCGATTCCGCAACCCCGTCATACAGACTTTCACCATACAGAACAACTTTTGGCTTCATAACGCCTCCGCAGGCGCACTTGGGTACGTTTCCATCTTTAATTTCGGATAAAACTGCGTCCGCATCTCCCTTTTCACCACAGGAAGCACAGTAAAACTCCGATGCTGTGCCGTGCAATTCAATGACATTTCCGCTTCCCGCCTTTTGATGCAAGCCGTCTATATTTTGTGTGATAACCGCCTTAAGTTTTCCCATGTTTTCAAGCTTTGCCAGTGCCTTGTGGGCATGATTCGGCTCTGCCTCAATCACAAAATACTTTCTGTAAAAATCATAAAAGGTTTCGGTATTTTCAAAAAAGAAATCATGGCTCAGTATCTCCTCGGGTGGTACGCCATATTCCTTTACGGTATTGTAAAGACCGTCCTGACTGCGGTAATCTTTCACACCGCTCTCGGTGGACACACCCGCTCCGCCAAAGAAAACAATGCTTTCGCATTCCCGAAGCATATCTGAAAGCTTATTTAACATTTTTGCACCTCGTTTTCGGTTTTGTCAGCTCAAAGCTGTCAAACACCATGTTTTTTATGTCCGTTTCAGGGATGCTCCCGTCCAGAATAATAGAATTCCAATGCAGTTTATTCATGTGATAGGCAGGCACCACTGCTTCGTAGGTGCTTCGCCACATATGGGTAAGATTGGGGTCGCACTTGACATTGACCCATATATTCCCCATCCGCTCACAGATTGCGGCAAACATTTTTTTGTTGCCCTTGTGGCGCATCACCGTCCAGTTGGAATCGTGAAAGGGATAGTCCTCGTATGCACCTGCAAGCGACAGACAAAACGCTATCATTTCCTGTCTTGTTTTCATTGTATCCCCCATTTTAAATACTATATTTCTCCAAATCAATCCTGCCGTCCGCTTCAAAAACAATGCCTTCTTTTTCAAGCAACTGTCTTTGAACGCCCTCTCCGCCAAAGGCAAAGCCCGGTGCAACCTTGCCCTCACGATTGACCACTCTGTGGCACGGAATCGTCTCCGGCTCGGGGTTAACATGCAGCGCATAGCCCACAACCCTTGCCCATCGGGGATTCCCTGCAAGCAGTGCCACCTTTCCATAGGTCGCAACCCTGCCTTTCGGGATTCTTTTCACAACCTCATATATTTTTTCAAATGTATTCATCTTCGTTACCTATTTAAAATTATATAATGTATCTGTTTCTCTGTTTCTATATTCGTGCTTTTCGTAGTAGCCGATTAGACTGCCGTCATCATCACGAAGCGCAACCATATACACATCTTTATTTTCCTCGTCATTGCGATAGGTATAAATGATGTTGTTATCCTTGCTTTCTTTAAACCACGCAACCGCCTTGTCTATCATTTCATTGGCTTTTGGCGGATGGCAATCTTTAATGCTTTTGCCCGTCAAATCCTTATGATAACGCTCTATTGCTGACGGATTCATATAACAATGATATCTTCTATATCACAAACAACCACAGGGGCAAGGTCTTGGTCTAATACGCTTTTTAGTAATTTATTTAACATTGTGCCCTACAATCATTTTAAAATTGATGAACGAATTAGATGCAAATATTTTTAGCTAAATTTTGAGCTAAAGCTCAAAGCTAAATTATTCCGCTTCGCTCCATAGCTAAATTGTTTCTATTGAAACAGCTAAATTAAATTCGCTTTTAGCGTGCGAAGCACATTTAGCTGCCGTAGGCAATTTAGCTGAATAGATTTAACTCTGTTAAATCTATTCTACCACAAATTTAAAAAATTTTCAATAAAAACGGAAGTTTCTTTACGAAACTTCCGTTACAAATCGTTCTGTGATGCCTAAAAGTCTGTCATCCAAAAAGGAAAGTGCCGTTTCCTTCAAATCCTCGGGGATACCATAGAATGCTTCTGCCACAGCTCCTGCAATTGCCGCTAACGTATCGCTGTCACCGCCGATGGAAATGGCATTCCGAATCGTATCTTCAAAGCTTTCCGACTCAAAAAACGCCTGCATTTTTGTTATATCCTGTCTTATAATTTTAAGCGGCATTCAATCGCCTGCCTTTCCTTATTTTTTAGCCATTACACTTGCAAATTTTATAAAGATATGATATATTTATACATATTCATATTACCATACTCAAAAGAAAAAAGCAATACATGTGTTTTTAAGGAGAATTTACAGATGCAACGCACCACAGACATGACAAAGGGCAATCCCGCAAAGCTGATTTTAACCTTTGCGCTGCCGTTGATTATTGCCAATCTCGGGCAACAGTTTTACCAGATTACCGACGCTGCTATTGTAGGCAGAGGTGTCGGGGTAAAGGCACTTGCGGCAGTTGGCTCGACAGACTGGATTAACTGGCTGATTCTCTGGACCATCACCGGCTTTACCCAAGGCTTTTCCACCTTTCTCGCACGGCATTTCGGCAACAAAGATTATACCGCCTTAAACAAAACCTTGGCAACCTCGGTTACTTTGTGCCTGATTATCGGCGTTCTGCTTACTATTTTTGGCTTTTGGTGCGGACGCCCTCTTTTAAACATACTGGGGACACCGCTTGATATTATTGAAGATGCCGAAATCTATCTGCTTACCTTAATTGCCGGCACAGTCATTGTAACGGGCTACAACATGACCGCCTCGGTACTTCGGGCTTTGGGAGACGGGAAGTCTCCTTTAATTGCTATGGTCATTGCGGGAGTTTTAAACATCGGACTGGATTTGCTGTTTGTTATGGTGTTCGACTTAGGCGTATTCGGTGCGGCATTTGCATCAGTGCTGGCACAGCTTTTTTCCTTTTTGTACTGCCTGATTCAGATTCGCAAAATCGACTGCATTCATTTAACCCGTCAATCCTTTAAGGCAGAGTTTAAAAGAATTAAAGAGATGCTTTACTTCAGTCTGCCTCTTGCATTAGAATACATTGTTATTGCTTTGGGCGGTATTGTACTGCAGGCTGCCATCAATGCAGAGGGAAGCTTTTTTGTGGCAGGCTACACCGCAACCAACAAGCTCTACAGCTTGCTTGAAAGCTCGTCCATTTCTCTTGGCATTGCCTGCTCTACCTACTTTGCCCAGAACTTTGGCGCAAAGGAATTCAAACGCGTCCGTCAGGGGGTTAAAACCGGCACAATTCTTGCCATTTTGTTTTCGGTGGTTGTTTCGGTCATTGCCCTTGTCTTCGGCAAGCCCATGCTTTCCATGTTCCTGGATGTCACCAAAGAAGGCGGCACAGAAGCCATGGCGGTTGCATGGCGGTATTTGTTCTGTCTTGCCCTGTTCCTTTCGGTTTTATATCTGATTCACATTTACAGAAATGCCCTGCAAGCCATCGGCACCTCTTTCTGGTCAATGGTTTCGGGCTTTGGGGAGCTGGTTGTCCGCGTGGTGTTTGCAACCGTTGTTATCCGTTATATCGGCGTAGAAATTCTGTATTACATCGAGCCTGCCGCCTGGATTGCCGCCCTCTTGCTGGTCATTGTCCCCTACTTCCCATACGCAAAAAAAGCACTAAAAAACCGCTGATTCTCAGCGGTTTTTCTTATATTAAAATGCCGTTTAAATGGTCGATTTCGTGCTGAATAATCTGTGCGGTAAAATCCGAAAAGGTTTGGATACGCACCTTAAATTCTTGGTTCTGATATTTCACCTTAATCTTTTTGAACCGCTTGGTTTTGCGCGGTCCGCCAAGAAGAGACAAACAGCTTTCTTCGGTCTGATACGGGCCTGTCCCCTTTAAAATTTCGGGATTGAACATGGTCATATACGTTCCGCCATTGTCAAAGCAGATAATGCTTTTATTGACACCAATCATGTTTGCCGCCATGCCCACGCACCCCTCTTTGTGAAAGGTCAATGTATCCAGCAAATCCTGTGCCGTTATTAAATCCTCTTCGTTTGCTTTTTCCGCTTTTTTCGCTAAAAATAACGGATCATGCATAAGCTCTTTAACCATACTTTTCTCCTTAATACCGATACTTTTTTTGTCTGATGCAAATAAACAAAAACGTAAATGCCGAAGCTGCCGCCTCTGCCACCACAATGGAAACCCAGATGCCGTCAAGCCCTAAAACCAGGGGCAGAAGCAATACTGCCGCCATCTGGAACACCAGCGTTCTTAAAAACGAAATCAGCGCAGAGGTCAGCCCGTCATTTAAAGCCGTAAAAAAGCCCGAGCCGAAAATGGCAAACCCTGCAAACAAAAACGAAAACGAAAAGATGTAAAAGGCGTGCACCGTCATATCCGAAAGCCCTTTATCATATCCCACAAACAGCAACGATAACGGCTTTGCCAGTAAAAACCCGAAGGCAAGCATCAGTAAAGAGGACACCCCAATAATCACATTGCTTTTTTGTCGCAGATTTTTAAGCTCTGCGTGATTTTGTGCACCGAAATGGAAGCTGATGACCGGTGCCGAGCCAACAGAATAGCCAATGAAAATTGCAAGAAAAATCATGTTGACATACATTAAAACGCCGTATGCCGCAATACCGTCCTCACCCGCATATTTTAAAAGCTGAATGTTATACAGCATCGCAACCAATGACATGGAAATGTTGCTCATCAGCTCGGATGAGCCGTTTGTACACGCCTTAAGCATTGCCTTACCGTCATAACGGGTTTTGGTCAGCCGAAGCAGACTGCTGTTGGGGCACATAAAATACAAAACCGGAAGCACACCGCCCACAAGCTGACTGATTCCCGTAGCCAGTGCCGCACCCGCAAGTCCCCATTTAAAGACCGCCATAAACAGGACATCCAGCACCATGTTGGCAAGTCCCGATGCCACCGTCACATAAAGCCCTAATTTAGGCTTTTCAGCGGTCACAAAAAAGCTTTGAAACTCAAACTGCAGCATCTGAAACGGAAGTGAAATCAGAATGATTCTGCCGTACAGCACGCTGTCTTGCAGGAGTTGTCCTTTCGCGCCCAGAGCTGATGCAATCTGCGGTAAAAACAATATGCTGAGTACCGCTGTCAGCACACCCAGAATAAAAGTGGCATACACGAAAAGTGAAAACTGACGGTTGGCTTTATCCGGCTTTCCTTCGCCTAAGGTTCTGCCAATCAGCGCGCCGCCGCCTGTACCGAACATAAATCCGATAGCTCCTAAAATCATCAGTACGGGCATAATGAAATTGACCGCCGTAAAAGGTGCTTTGCCCACAATATTGGATACAAAAAAACCGTCCAAAACGCCATATATCGAAGTGAAAATCAGCATAATAACCGACGGCAATGTGAACCGAAGCAATTTTTTATATGTAAAATGATCTGATAGCTTGATTTCCATAAAATTTTCCTTTACCGAAGATGAATTTCTTTAAGCTTTTTCCGACTGTTTTTCCAGTCGGGACAAACTTTTTCCAATTCCGCATAAAACTGCGGAGAATGATTTGCCTGCAGAAAATGGGTAAACTCGTGCAGAACCACATACAAAATGCAGTCCTTTGGTGCATACATCAAATTGGTATTAAAGGTCAGCACCTTTTTCTGCGGATGACAGCTCCCCCATCGGGAAACCATTTTGCGAAACGTAATTTTGGGATACGGTATGCCCTGCTTTGCAAAATACGGATACACCTTTTCGCACATTCCGGTAATTACACCGCAAATTTCCTGCTCCGAAAAATATTGGATTTTAGGCTTTTGTGCCTTTTTTTCAAAATTCTGTAATGCTTTTTCAATAAATTCCGCTTTTTCCTGTAAAAAGTCCTCAATTTGCTTTTTGGAAACGCGTTTACTTGCCGAAACGGAAACCGTTTTATCCGAACGGATGCGCAGATTGATGTTTTTGACCCGTTTATATAACAGCTCATACTCTATTTTTCTGCCGTTCAGAACGATTTGTTCTATCACCTTTTCTCACCCTCTGCTCCGTTTTTCCATTTGCCGCTTATGTAGAACACCGCGCCAATCCAGAAAGGTGTAAACCCTGCCAGCGCGTCGCCCAGCCAGAAACCGAAATACTCCATATGCAGTACGATGCCAAACAGCACCGCCAATCCAATTCGCATGACAATGCCGTCAAAAATAGCGGTGGCAAAATTGATTTTATAATTTCCGCTTCCGTTAATGAGCGCATTCATGATGGCACGAAGCGATGCTCCGAAGAACAGCAGTAATGCAATGGGCACATAATCCCTCGCAATGGCAAGCACATCCTTGTCGCCTGAATCGGTAAACAAGCCAAAAATCTGTTCAGGGAACAGAATCATCAATACTGATAAAATCACCGCAATGGTAAGAGTAATAATCGCCAGCTGTTTTAACACTTCTTTCACTCTGCCGTATGCCTTTGCGGCAATGTTCTGACCGACCATGGTCGAGCCTGCATTGTTCATTGCCATAGAAATCAGGTTCACCATGCTTGCAAGCTTGTTGGCAATGCCTGCAAATGCCGAAACCGCAACGCCGTAGCCGTTGATCCAGGAATTGACAAACAGCTTTGAAACCTGCACCGATGCATTTTTAATTGCTATGGGCGTGCCGAGCTTTAACAACGAAACAAGCATACCTGCATCCCATTTTATAAAATCCTTAAAGGTAATATTCAGTGCAAATTCCTGTCTGTGGTGCGTTAAATAGACAATACAGCAAATGACACTGACCGCCTGACTGATTACCGTTGCCAAAGCTGCACCCATTGCGCCCAAATTCAGCGGTGTTGCCACAAACAAGAAGTCTAAAATCAAGTTGGTTGCCGCCGCGATAGCAATAAAGATAAACGGATGCTTGGAATCCCCCATACCCCTTAAAATGGCACTGGTAAGGTTATAGCCGTAAATGAATACCAAACCGCTCATACAAACTGCAGAATACTGCACGGCTCCGTAAAAAGCCTCTTTCGGGGTATTCATAACAGTGAGCATCTGCTCCTGAAACAAAAGTCCTAAAGCACTTAACACAATAGCGCAAACCATTAAAAACCCACACATGGTGCCCACAAATTTTCCGATTTTATGCTGTTCCCTTCTGCCGATATATTGGGCAATCAGCACCTGCCCTGCGCTGGAAAAGCCCATGGCGATAAAGGTTAAAAGGTTGGATACATCTCCACCCACCGCGACAGCGGATATGCCGGCTTTGCCGAGGACGTTTCCCACCACCATCATATCGACCATATTATAAAACACCTGCAAAAGGTTAGACAAAAAGAGGGGCAACGCAAAAGAAATCAGCTGATTTCTCACATTACCCGTAGTAAAATCCTTTATTTTTGACTGTTCCATATTTTCACTTCCATTCTTACTGTTATTCCAAAGAACAGCACAGTATATCATATCATATTTTGGCAGAAAACGCAATAAAATTTCTTGCTTTTTTCCTGCAGATTGTGCTATAATGATTTCATCAAAGATGACATCAGCCAAATTCGCCTGATGGCATCTGAATCGTTCACTGATTCTAAATTTTGATATACAAGGGACAAAAAGCCTTCCCCTTGAGGGGAAGGTGTCAGCGATAGCTGACGGATGAGGTGGAAAAATAACGATTGCTACGCAATCTACACCTCACCACCGCCTACGGCAGAGCCTCTCCTCAAGGAGAAGCCTTTGAAAGCTTTGCATCTAAACCTTATGTGTCGCAATAAATAAAAAACATTGGCATCCAGACTATACAGTCTTTATATAATAAATAAAAAACTGCCACCGGGTAGTAAAAGTACAGATTGTACTCGTTTGCACAGCGTTAGGTCTTAGAAGTTGTGTAAAACGGGTATTTTTTTATGGAGGTTTTTACGCATGCAAACAAAAACATCTTATTTCACCAAAGCCGAAAAAGTTTTGTGGCTTGGCTCGCTGTTGTTTATTCTTTTGTCTTTTTTTGTCTTTGACAGAGCAAACTACTTAGCCCTGATCACCTCTTTAATTGGCGCAACTCTCCCACTTTTTTCAGCACTTCATACTGCCCCCAGTCAATGTGACCATCATCATACAGGCAGGTATCAATAGATACAACTCCGCCGCGCTCGTTGCATTTGCGCACATACTCTGTCATATAGTCCGCGTTATACGCGCATCCCAATGCGTTCCAACCGCTGATACCCCAGATATCATCATAATACTGGTGTGTACCCAGGAAAGACAGAATATGCCATTGGGAGCCATCTATAAACCTTTTTTCGGGCAGTTCTTCAAAGGCATTGGACTCGCCTGCCGTGTAGTTTTCATATTTGGAATAACGATATGTACTGCCGGGCGTTATAAATGCTGCTTTCGCCTCTTCATCCCCTGCTCGTGCATATTGACCCAACTGACCGATTTGGTGCATGGGATTTGTTTTTCCGTGATAGAATTTATGATATGCCGGATTTTTGTAATCGGGCACAATCACGCCGTTGTTATACGCAATCAACGCGTCCGGATTTCCTGCCTTTACCGCATCGGCATAGGCTTTTAAAAAGTCGTCGTCATGTCCGTCATACCCGAAATACATGCTCATTCCGTCAAACCACCAACCCTTGACTTTTTCGCCGTAACGCACTGCATATTCTCTCAAAACGGCTGTCCATTTTCCCACGAACTCTGTTCCAATTTGCTCATTCTCCCGGTCGACATAACCAAATCTTCTGCCTGCCACGGGATCCTTGTGCGGCCCGTCACCGGTAAAATACAAAAAGAGCGGAATATCATATTTGTCAAGCGCCGACAGAATATCCGCAATCAAGTCGCGCTCCGAACAAGCCTCACCGGGCTTGTAGCCTGTAATCCGATTAAAGGTATCATTCGGCGCACACATAAATTGTTCGCCCTGCATGATGGTAAACACCACATATCCGGCATTGATTTCATGGGCAGTTTTAGCGTAGTTTTCCGCATCAAACGCGTTGACTCTGTCATTAAAGCTTTTATGTGTCACAAAGTTTGTTCGAAAAGTTCCGTTGCCCGCAAGACCGATATAATGGTTGAACATCCCCCATTTTCTGCTTAAAAACCAATCCTGATTTTGCATAGTACTATACTCCCTTTCTGATTTATAAATCGCTTCCTATGTTGGAATACCCTGAAGCGGCAAGCTCGGAGCGCTCATCCACTGCTTTGGGAATGGTATCATAAATAGAAAGCGCTTTATCCCAATAGCGCTTCCGTACAGCCGCTCTGTCGGGATTGTCGCCAAGCATATACAAGAAATTTTCCGCATGCCAAAGCAACAACTGTCTGTAGTCCTCGGCACTTTCGTATATCGGAAGCGCAGACCTGTGTCCCTTAGCCGCTTTCAGCCTTTCAATCATTTCTTCAAACATAGCTGAAAGTTCTTTTTTATTATATTTGGTCTGTTCATAGCCCCACCCCGGTACAATTTCAAAAGCTTCCATCAATAGCCCGATTTTTTCATCCCCAAAGACAAGCTTTGTAAACTCTGCTACAACGCCCTTGGCATCCTTGTACGGGTCAATCATCAGTTGTGCCGCCGTATAAAGCATCAGTATGTTCAGCTTTGGACTCATTGTATAGCAAATGGCACCGTAAATAGGCGCAGCTTCCACTTCCATTTTCCGCTTTCTCTGAAATTTTTCAACTCTGTAATGGGGATAGCAAATCAGCTCTCCCTCCGATGCGGAATAATCCCAGGAGGTAACGCGATGGGTTTTAGAGACCTTTTTAATCCAGGCTCTTGCATCGTATGCCCCTTCCGGCTCACAATCGGGATTAAAGCCGGCACCAAACGAAAACAAAGTATCTTTCGGAAATGTATCCAGACGGTTTATCAAATCGTTCATGGCAATTTCCACTCTTTCGGGTGAGCCGTTCCAGATGTGACACGGAATTTCGGGCGTGTTTACTTCCGGGTCTACCAGCATAGCAAAAGTACCGTCCCAACCGGGCGTTTTCCGCATATCTTCGCCCCAACCGGTAAACGGCGTACCCCAGGTTCCCACTTCCACAACCGTGTCGGGATTTTTACTTTTCAACATTGCAGCAATTTCAGCCGCGAGCTCTATAAATGTCGTGTGGTCGCAGTCATTTCGGTTACAGCCACCCGGATCCCCGGGGAAGATTGTAAAAATATCAGGGTCATGCAGGTTTTCCGCGTAAAACGTCCAGAACTCCATAATTTTTGCCCGGTCAACCGGGTCGTTCGGGCACGCAAAATACCACTCCGCCCCAATGGTATTTACGGCAATCAGAGGATTGACCGAAATCCCCTCGCTGTGACACACATCAATCACTTCATTGATGGTCTTAACTGCCGCATCCCGCTCTTTTCCTGTCTTGCAAAGGGTAGGCGGAATCCAGAACATGAAATTGTTATACCCAAACGCCTTGATTTGCTGTATAAAAGCCTTCCAGTCAGACGTTGTCCAGGTTCCGGGCGCATCATAATACATGAAATTAATGTTCCAGGCATTTTGCAAATGCTCTGCAAAATTCACATAGCAAGTTCGTAATTTATAGTATTCTTTCATTCCGATCGACCTCTCATAAACTTTTAGCGTGTACCTAATTGTATCATAGAAAAATTCAAAATTCAACAACTTTTTTCAAAAAATTCTATTGACTTTTAACGGTGACTATGATATAATAAACAGAATTGCCACCGGGTAGGAAAAGTACAGATTGTACTCGTTTGCACAGCGTTAGGTCTTAGAAGTTGTGTAAAACGGGTATTTTTTTATGGAGGTTTTTACGCATGCAAACAAAAACATCTTATTTCACCAAAGCCGAAATGGTTTTGTGGCTTGGCTCGCTGTTGTTTATTCTTGTATCCTTTTTTGTCTTTGACAGAGCAAACTACTTAACCCTGATCACCTCTTTAATTGGCGCAACCTCTCTGATTTTCTGCGCCAAGGGCAATCCGTTTGGGCAGGTACTGATGATTGTATTCGGCTTGATTTACGGGTTTATTTCCTACACCTTCCGCTGCTACGGCGAAATGATTACCTATGTGGGCATGACAGTACCCATGGCAGTCTGGGCGCTTGTGGCATGGCTGAAAAACCCTTATAACGGCAACAAAGCCGAGGTGACGGTGAACCGTCTGCCCAAAAAAGAAATTCCCCTTTTAGCACTTCTGTCCGTTTTTGTAACTGCTCTTCTTTATTTTGTTTTAAGATATCTCGGTACCGCAAACCTTTTTTTCAGCACCCTGTCGGTAACCACAAGCTTTGTGGCGGTGTATCTTACGGCACGGCGCAGTCCGTACTACGCCGTCGCGTATGCCTTAAACGACATTGTGCTGATTATCCTCTGGATTTATGCCGCCTTGCGTGACATTTCCTATTTATCGGTTATCATCTGTTTTATCGCCTTTCTGGCAAACGATTTATACGGCTTTTACAACTGGCGTAAAATGCAAAAAAAGCAGAACGCTTAAGTCTATGCATTCTGCTTTTTTGTTTCTCTGTATGCAACAGGACTTTGTCCGAAAAAACGTTTAAAGCTACCCGAAAAAGCAAGCTGAGAGGAATATCCCGCCGAAACGGCAATTTCCTTAATTTTAAAATCAGTGCTCTCTAAAAGTGCCGCAGCGCGCTGCATCCGCACTTTGAGCAGATATTGCTTTGGCGGCAACCCATAAGCCTGCTTAAATTTAAAACAAAGATACTTTTCGGTCACAAAGCTGTTTTGCGCCACATCCTCCATGGTGATGGGTTTCTGGTAATGATACTCCATAAACCGTCTGGCACTTTGTGCTATACTTTCTTTCTTGCCTGCTCCGTTACTTACCGACAACAACGGAAAAGTGCTGTAAAGGGCAGACTGCGCAATGCCAGCATTGTCGTTTGCTCTGCTTTTGGCTTCTTTCAGTAAGCCTGCCAGATATTCAAAATGCTGAACCGCAAGCTTTACATGCCGATCTATCGGCACACCCAACCTTACAAGCTGTTCAATGGCAAAATCCCCGTCAAACCCAAACCAGTAGTGCTCATATCCCGGTTCAACCGAAAAGGAGTGAATCTTGTTTTTGGAAATCAGAAAAGCTTCTCCGCTTTCCGCTTCAAAATCACAAAAGTGACAAACCCCACGGATGACAATATGCAACAAATATGTGCCCCGCACATAAGGCAGTATGGTTTTAGGC
This sequence comes from Clostridia bacterium, assembly GCA_017410375.1. Lineage (NCBI taxonomy): Bacteria > Bacillati > Bacillota > Clostridia > Clostridia bacterium. The sequence goes on from JAFQQW010000028.1 coordinate 13,934, forward strand.
TCTGTGATACAAGAATGACCAAATTCATATACCTCTGCGCGTTCACCGTCTGGCGTGTAATAGCAAATGTCCAAAAAATCCCTCCTCTTCGCTTTAAGTATAAGAAACTTTAAGATATTTGTCAATATAAAAACGTGTTTTTTGTATATATTTTTTATATTTTATCTGCTATACTTAGTTTTAAGAGGTGATTTGATGATATACCAAAGCAAACAGAACCGAAAGGATTATGCTCCGCCGTTACTGGGAAACGGCGACATCGCTTTTACCGCAGATTGCGAGGGCGCTGTTGTCTTGCATCCCGAAATTGCAAGTCGTATTCAGGCGCACAGCGGTTACATTTTCCGCGCAGGCAGACGGCAATCCATGTCGCCTCTGCACCCTGCTCCTGCCCCCCTTTTAAACTTCGGCTCCTTAAAATTTGATTTTCACGACTCTGTGACCGACTTTACGCAAGTGCTTCATGAAACAGACGGCTATATTTCTTCTTCCTGTACCTATCAGAGCGGAAACCAAATCCATTCCCGATACTTTGTGCATCCCAAATTTAATCTGTATGCCGTAGAAAAGCAGTTTGAAGTTCCTGTTTCGGATGCCCGTTTTACCCTTTTACTGACCGAAGAATTACTGCAGGATGCAACACCGACCATTACACAAAACGGCAATTTTGTGCATGTGGACCTTGCCGTTAAGGCATATGAAAAATATAACGCACGAATTGTGCTTTATTGTGATAAGGCTTACGCCCTTGAACGCACCGAAACCGAAATCAACCTTCGTTTTTCCGCCAAAAACGGTGAAACGGTTTGCTTTTACTATCTGTTAGAGGACGATTTATACTGTGACAACCCCATTGGTGCATTAAACGATTGGCAAGCCCGTATTAAAGCGGAAGGGTTTAACAATTTACTTGCCGAAGCAAAGCAAAATTGGAATACTTATCACCATCAGGGCTTTGTGCAAACGGGAAATACACTTTTAGACTCGGCATACCGTACCGCTATGTACCACTTGAAATGCTATACCACAAGGTGGTCTGTTCCGGTGGGAATAACCGACAAATGCTGGCACGGAAAATTCTTTGCTTTTGATGAATACTACGCCTATCTGGCGCTTTTGGAATCGGGCAAAACCGATTTGGCAAAACGCGTGCCTGCTTTTCGGGCAAGCATTTTAGACAAGGCAACCTACCGTGCTACCGATTACAGCAAAAATCCCGATACTGTGCAGGCAAGATACCCCTGGCAGACGGGCGAGCATGGCGAAGAGCTTTCAAGACGCGGATTCTGGGAGGATCACATTTTCCACATGGCTGTCATTGCCCTTGGTGCTTTTGAATATTACGAGCACACCGAGGACATTGAATTTTTAAAAGAATGCTACCCCATGATTAAAGCCTGTGCGAAATTTTACACCTTATCTGCCGTTTACAAAAATCCCGACGGCAGTATGTATGTGGGCAAATGCACCGATTTAGAGCGACTGGGTGCCTCGGTGGAAAATCCCTTTTTCACCTCCTGCGGCATCATAAAAACCTTAGAGGTTTGTGCAAAGGCATCTGAAATTTTAGACACCGATACAGATTACAGAGCAGAATGTTTGAAAATTAAAGAAGCTTTGCTCGCATCTCTTCCCCATGACGGCGATAAATATGTGCCTTTCAAAGGGTGTACCCAAAAAAGCATCGCTGTTTGCACCGGCAAATATCCTTTTGATGTGCTTTCCAACGATGACCTAAAGCTTTCTACTGCCCTGTATGACTTTATGCAGTACGAAACCACCTACGGCAACATGTACCCGTTAGGCAAAAAAATGTCTATCTGGTATGCAGCCTGGAAATCCCTTGCCTTTGCCAGAATGGGCAATGCTAAAGAGGCTTTCCGTGGGATCGAGCAGGCACTCCGGTCGGTTGGCGTATTTACCGAGTGCTTTGAAATCAACGAAAACGATGCGCTGTACCGTCCCTGGTTTTCCACCGCAGCAGGGGTACTTTGCAGTGCGGTCAATGAATCTCTTTTACAAAGCGACGGTAAAAACATCTATCTGCTTCCGGCACTTCCCGAGCACATCAAAAACGTGTCCTTTAAGCTTTCAGCAAAGGGCGGTGCAACGGTGGAAGCCGTCATTCAAAACAACCAAATTCAAAAGCTTGACATCAGCTTTAAACAAACCGCAACGCCAAAGCAATTTAACATCTACTTACGCGGAAACCTTATCAAATAAAATAGAACGCTATCCTGATTGGATAGCGTTCTTTTCATGTTCTTTTTTTACATCAGAGTACCAGCGAGGGCGCAGTATAAACGCGTGCCGCAAGCTCATTGTTTAACATGTAAAGGCTCTTGGGATCGGAGCCGAACAGCTCCATTTTGGTAATCATGTCGTTGGCGTTGGTTTCTTCCTCGCCCTGTTCCTTTACAAACCAGTCCAAAAACTGCATGGTGCGGAAATCCTTTACGTCATAAGCTGCCGCATAAATGTCGTTAATCAGGCTTGTTACATATTCTTCATGTTCAAGACCTGCCTTCAATACTGCCATATCCGAGCTTAATTCCTTATCGGGCTTTGCAATGGCTTCCAAGGTTACCTTTTCGTTGTTGTTCTGCAGGTACTGATAAAACAGCATCGCATGGTCTCTTTCTTCCTGCGCCTGAATGTAGTACCAGTTTGCAAAGCCGTCTAAGCCGCGGTCTTCAAAATAGTTGGAAAAATCCAGGTACAGATACGCCGAATAAAACTCCTTATTGATTTGTTGGTTTAACAATTCTCTTACTTTTGCATCTAACATTTTTATATTCCTCCTTTTATTTAATCACAAAGCTCTTCGGCAAGGGCTTTGATTTGATTTTCATTTTCTTTGCTCATAGCGGAAAGAATTTTGATTTCGGTTTCCGCATAGGTTAAATTCTTGCTTTTTTCAAGCATCCCTTTCATAACCTTGGTCGCCATGGGTGTCCAGCTTCCGTTCTCAATGAACGCCACCTTTCGGTTCTGAAAATTCCGCTCGGTAAGCCCATCAATAAAGGTACGCATGAACGGGAAAACATCTGCATTATAGGTGGTGGTTGCCAGCACAATTTTGCCGTAACGGAACGCATCTTCAATGGCCTCTGCCATGTCTACGCGTGCCAAATCATTCACAACCACTTTCTGTCCCATTGCTTTAAGGGCTTCCGCAAGTGCCAAAACTGCTTTTTTCGTGTTGCCGTAAACCGATGTGTAGGCAATTAAAACACCGTCCGATTCCACACCGTAGCTTGACCAGGTATGATAAAGGTTTATGTAATACCCCAAATTCTCCGAAAGCACAGGCCCGTGTAGGGGACAAATGATTTCAATATCCAGATTGCTTGCTTTTTTCAGAACTGTCTGCACCTGCGCGCCGTATTTGCCCACAATGCCCACATAATACCGTCTTGCCTCGCAGGTCCATTCTTCGTCCACATCAAGTGCGCCGAATTTGCCGAACGCGTCTGCCGAAAACAGAATTTTGTCGGTAGAATCGTATGTCATAAGTACTTCGGGCCAGTGCACCATAGGTGCGGTGATAAAGGTTAAAGTGTGTGCGCCTAAAGCCAATGTATCTCCCTCGCCCACAACCAATTGTCTGTCCTTTAAATCGCTTCCGAAAAATTGCTTCATCATGGTAAATGCCTTTTGGGATGCTACAATTTTTGCATCCGGATACGCTTTAGTAAACCGCAAAAGACTTGAAGAATGGTCCGGCTCCATGTGCTGAACAATCAGGTAGTCGGGTGCTTTCCCCACAAGGGCTTTTTCGATATTTAAAAGCCATTCGTCCGCAAAACCGATTTCCACCGAATCCATGATTGCAATCTTTTCATCTATAATTGCATAGGAATTATATGCCATGCCGTTGGGCACTACATACTGTCCCTCGAATAAGTCAATTTTATGATCATTTACACCAACATATTTTACATCCTTTGTAATGTGCATGTCAATCGCCTCCCTGCTTGTTTCAGTATACCACAAACTTTTTATTTTCGCAAGATTTATTCCAAAATTTTTCCGTCGGTGGAAACGGTTATCACCTGCCAGGGAATAAATTTCCCACTCTCGATCAGTGCATTTTTCACTGCGTTTTCAATTCCGCCGCAACAAGGCACTTCCATGCGCACCACCGTTACGCTTTTGATGTTATTATTGCTTAAAATAGCGGTCAGCTTTTCGGTATAATCTCCCTCGTCCAATTTCGGACAGCCGATTAAAGTAATGCGGTTTCGCATAAACGCATTGTGAAAATTTCCGTATGCATAGGCGGTACAATCTGCCGCAATCAGAAGATTTGCATCCTCAAAATACGGAGCATTTACAGGCACCAGCTTAATCTGGCAGGGCCATTGGCGAAGCGCGCTTTTCACATTAGAAATTCGAACCTCATCTTCACTCTCTTCCCGACAGATAACCTTTGCATTTGTCCCGGGACAACCGCAGGGCAAAGGCTTCTTTGCGCTTTGTGCCCGTTTTACCGCCTCTTCATCGTAAGCAGGTGCTTCCCGTTCTTCAAAGGAAATGGCATTTGTGGGACAAGCAGGCAGACAATCGCCCAAGCCGTCACAGTAATCCTCCCGGGTTAAAACCGCTTTGCCGTTTATCATTTCAATGGCACCCTCATGGCAGGCCAAAGCACAGGCACCGCAACCGTTACATTTTTCCCGGTCTATTTTAATGATTTTTCGAATCATTTTACATTCCTCCTTGCTTTTTCATCTACAGTATAGTATAATGGAATCGTAAAGTATGTTGAAATTTCAACAAAAAAGGAGAAAAAATGCAAAAATTTTTAAAAATTTTAGAAAAATGTGCGTTATTTGACCAAATTGCCCCCGAAAACCTGACTGCGCTTTTGGGTTGCTTAGGGGCAAAGACCGCATCCTTTGAAAAAAGCTTCACGGTGATGGCGGAGGGAACACCTGCGCACTACATCGGGATTGTGCTTTCCGGCTCGGTTCAGCTGGTGCAGGTGGATTTTTACGGAAACCGCAGTATCATTGCCCACGCAGAGCAGGGCGATTTGTTTGCCGAGGCTTTTGCCTGTGCAGGTATTCCGCGTATTCCGCTCCGCATTATTGCCGACACCGACTGCGAAATTCTCTATATTGACAGCCGTCGTATTGTTTCTGCATGCTCCAATGCCTGCAGCTTTCATCAGCAAATCATATTCAACCTGATGAAAACCTTAGCCAACAAAAACATACTGTTTCACCAGAAAATTGAAATCACCTCCAAACGCACCACCCGGGAAAAGCTGATGGCATACCTGATGGTTCAGGCAAAAAAACACGGCTCGAACCGTTTTACCATCCCTTTTGACCGGCAGGCGCTGGCAGATTATCTGGAGGTCGACCGCAGCGGACTTTCTGCCGAAATCAGCAAGCTCCGCAAAGAAGGTGTACTGCTTTCCGACAAAAAACAATTTGAATTATTATAACAGGAGGTATATTTATGGAATATTTTAAGCTTATTGCAGACCGTTATTCGGTTCGTCAGTTTGAGCCAAAGCATGTAGAACAGGACGTAATTGACAAAATTTTAGAGGCAGGCCACTTAGCGCCTACGGGTTGTAACTATCAGCCCCAACGCATTCTGGTACTGAACACTGATGAAGCCGTTGCCAAGCTGAAAGCCTGCACAAAATGTCATTTTGATGCGCCCACTGCTATGCTGGTTTGCTATAACGAAAACGAAACCTGGACCAGAAAATACGATGGTGCGTTGTCTGCCCCGGTTGATGCGGCGATTGTGACCACCCATATGATGCTTGCGGCACACGATTTAAATGTCGGTGCCTGCTGGGTTATGCATTTTGACCCCGATGCCATGAAAAAGGCGTATAACATCCCCGATCACATTAAACCGCTGGCACTTTTGGTTATGGGCTATCCTGCAAAGGATGCTAAACCCATTCCCATGCATTCTTCTTTCCGTCCCATGGAAGAAACAGTTTCCTATGATTCTTTCTAACAAAAAAACGGTTGCGATGCAACCGTTTTTTACTTGTAGAGATAAAAGCCGTTTCCTTTGATTCTTTGGGCTTCGGAAAAGACGATAAATGCCGCATTGTCAATGGCAAGGATTTTCTTTTGAAACGCATCGGTTTCCGATTCTTTCAATGCACAAAACAGCATTTGCTTTTCAGAATCGGTGTACACGCCCTTTACATCAATAAGCGTTACACCCCGGGGCGAGGTTGAAACTAAATTTTGGGAAATTTCTCCGCCTTTATCGGTAATCACAAATGCAATTTTGGAAATATTCAGTCCGCTGATGACAAAATCTATGGAATAGCTGGAAATGAAAAGTGCCAGTACACCATACAGGGTAAGCTCAATATTCTGAAACACTGCTAAAGAAACTGCAATAATAATGCCGTCCACCACCAACAGCATTTTCCCGATAGGTACGGTAGTAAATTTTGTCTGAATGATTCTGCCGATGATGTCGGTGCCGCCGGTGGAAGCCCCTGCCGCAAAGCTCATACCAATGCCAAGTCCGTAAAGCACACCGCCGAATACCACCGCTAAAATCAGGTTTTCAGTGTAAATAGGTAAAAAACTAAACAGCTGCGTAAACAAAGACAAGAGGGATATGCCACCCAGGGTTTTTAAAATAAAGTTTTTCCCTAGCACGGTAAGACCAATCAGCAAAAACAACAGATTCAGCACAAAAAAACTAAGACCCGGCTGAATCCCGAAAGTGTGAAACAGAATGGTTGAAATACCCGAAGCGCCACCGCCTACAATTTTGTTCGGAGTTAAAAATGAGCCGATGGCAAAGCCTGTAATCAAGGTGCCTGCCAGTGTAAATAAAATAGATTTCGTTTTTTTCATTTAGTGTGACTCCTTTGCTGTCTCAGAAAATGCTGAGCTTTAGCTCTTTGCTCAATAGCTCCAGTGCTTTAATACCTGCGACGCTGTTCCCTTTGCCGTCCAGAGCCGGGGAAAACAGACCGATGCCCATTTTATCAGGTACAACCGCCATAATACCGCCACCTACACCGCTTTTTGCGGGCACACCTACATTTACCGCAAACGCCCCCGAGCCGTCATACATACCACAGGTCATCATAACCGCATTGACATAACGGGCATAGTCCGCGCTGAACAATTCCTCGCCCGTTTCGGAATTTTTACCTTTGTTTGCCAGTATAAACGCGATTTTCGCCAGATCCTTTGCCGTTGCCTTCACCGAGCAGGCACGGAAATAAAAGTCCAGCACATCCTCCACCGCATCCTCCAGCATGCCGTAAGCCTTCAGCATGTATGCCAAAGCGCGGTTTTTATTCCCCGTGGCTTTTTCCGAAAGATAAACCTTTTCGTCCAGGTCAAGATTGGGATTGCCTGCCATTTTTCGGGTAAGTGCTAAAAGTCGCTCAAATTTCTCGGTATAGCTGTTGCCGTCAACCAATGTGCCAAGTGCAATCGCGCCCGTATTAATCATGGGATTGATATGCTCACTTTGCAAAGCCTGGTCGCTGTAATTAAACGCATCAAAGGGTTTTCCGGTTGCTTCCACACCCACAAGGCGGTGCACCGCCTCCATTCCCTTGTCCATCAGTGCCAAGAGAAGGATAATGGGCTTAATAATACTCTGCATGGTAAACCCTGCATCGCAGTCCCCTGCAAAATGCATCACACCATCCCCTTGCACAAGACAGATGCCGAATTGGTTTGCATCTGCTTTGGCAAGCTCGGGAATATAGCTGGCAAGCTCGCCTGTTTTAATATAGGGCGTACAGCTTTTTATAATCTCATTCAGCTTTTTTTCCATGTAATCACGTTCCTTTTTCTTTACTATAGTATACAATATTCTTTCCAAAACGTCAAGATTTAAAAAGGCTTGATTTTCGAAACAGAATGTGTTATGCTTGAGGAGAGGTGAGTAAAATGTTTTATAACCGAAACAATCAGGCATATGCCATACAAGACATTTTCCGCGTAACCCGAAAAAAAGGCTCTAATTTCTATACAGGGCGCGACTTTTCGGGACTGGCTTTCCGTTTTTCGGGAAGCAGTGTTATAAAATATGCCAACAAAAAAACCAATGCCGTTACCGGCAGTATCACCTATATCCCGGCAGGTTTGGATTTCGAAGTTGAAAGCGAGCCGGAAGAAGTGATTATTCTGCATCTGACATGCTTTGGAAATGAACCGACCGACATTCTCTCCCTCACTTTTCAGAACACAGACAAGTTTGCAGATTTGTTTCTCTCTATGTTCAGCGAATGGCAACAACGAAAGCCCGGCTATCAAAACCGCTGTACCGCACTTTTATACACGTTGTTTGAGCAAATGGAAAAAGCGGATGCAAAGCCTGACAATCCTAAAGCTGAGCTGATTCGCAAAGGCGTGCTTTATATGAACATGCATTATGCGGACGCCTCACTTACCATTCCGCTTCTTTCGGAAAAATGCAACATCAGCGAGGTGTATTTCCGAAAGCTTTTCAAAGAGCTTCACGGCATCTCCCCTGCAAAAGCCCTGCTTAAGCTTCGCATAGAGCATGCGGTCCGCCTTTTGGAATCCGGCTACTATCGGGTAAGCGAAGTGGCGCAAATGTCAGGCTTTTCGGACGTAAAATATTTTTCAACCGCTTTTAAAAAAGAAACCGGACATGCACCGACTGAAATCAAAATGTAATGTAAATGTTAGTATGAATCAGTTGACAAACGGGGAAAATTATAATAAACTATTATAGTACAATTGAATATGGGGGCGTAAAGGTTTCGACGGGGATGTTGAAACCGTTTAAGCAAGTAGTTGTGCGGAACAACTTTAAAAACCGTATTTTTAAAATTAAACGCTAACAGAAATTTAGCTTACGCTGCCTAATTAAAGGCGGCCGTTTCCCTTCCGTGACCGCTGCGGAAGTGCGAAGCGTCATCTAAGCGGTGCACACGCGCACGGTAAGCTTTGCCCGTGCCGGGTATCATGAAGCTACCAAACGGAAAGATTTGTTTATGGGACTTTCTGCAAGGGAATTTAAATCCATAAACTAAACTTGTAGAAAGAGCGGCGAATATGTTTTCGGACAGGAGTTCAACTCTCCTCGCCTCCACCAAAAAGAAATCACCCGTAAGGGTGTTTTTTCCTTTTTGGTAAAAATAAGAGAGAGTTGAACTCCTTTAGGCACGAACGTATAGAAAAACAGTCCGGTGGACTGTTTTTTAGTGAGTGGTGCGCAGACGGGTACCGAAAAGCGAAGCTTTTGGGTCGTCAAGCAGGCTGACATGCGTAGCGTGGCAGGACTCTCCTCGCCTCCACCATGAAAACGGGATAGAATTTACTGTCAGTGAATTCTATCCCGTTTTCAGCTAAATTCGCCTGACGGCGAGCTAAATTGAGCAAGCTCAGCTAAATTGCCTACGGCAGCTAAATGTGCTATGCACGCTTGTGGCGAATTTTATTTAGCTGTTTCGCAAGAAACAATTTAGCTATTGCGGAGCAATAATTTCACTTTGCAACTTGTTGCAAAATTTAGCTAAGATAAACTTGACAGTAAAATTATATCGTACTTACAAAAAGAAATCACCCGTAAGGGTGTTTTTTCCTTTTTGGTAAAAATAAGAGAGAGATATCCCTAACTGGTATGAAAATAGTCTGCTAAAACATTATGAAGATACATACTTCCCAGAGCATATGGAGAACGCAGGCAGAGCCTCTTATGTGGACCGCAATCAAGAAATGATTAACCAAAGCAAATTCTGCGTGGTTTATTACGATAAAGATTATCTTCCACCAAGGCGTAAAAACAGCAGACGTGATTTATTCGACTACCAACCCAAAAGCGGAAACGCTGTTGCCTATGAATATGCTAAAAGGAAAGGAGTGAAAATAACTAATATAATAAATTTATAATAGTATAAATCGGTGAAAAATTTGAAAAGTATATTATTGTTTGATGGTAAAATAATATAAGCGAAGGAGTTGTCATATATGAAAAATATTACTGTTGACTTAATAAATGATTATAAAAAACATCTAAATAGAGAAGAAAAATCTCAAGCAACGCTTGAAAAATATGTTCGTGATATTACTGCATTTAAGGTTTGGATGAAGGATAGCGAACTAACAAAAGAAAAGGTTCTTGATTATAAGAGTTATTTAACAGAAAACTACGCTCCTGCAAGCGTAAATTCAATGTTATCATCAATTAATAGCTTTTTTGAGTATAATGAATGGTATGAACTGCGAGTTCGTTCGTTGAAAATACAAAAGAAAATATTTGCCGATAAAGACAAGGAGTTGTCTAAGGCGGAATATGAAAGGTTGCTTAAAGCCGCAAAGAGAAAAAATAATGAACAGCTTAATTTGTTAATGCAGACGATTTGCAGTACGGGCATAAGAGTGTCGGAATTGCGAGCAATTACCGTTTCGGCAATTAAGTCCCGTCAGGCAACAATCAACTGTAAAGGAAAGATGAGAGTTATTATTTTGCCGAACGAGCTTTGTAAAATGCTTATGCGATATATTAAAAAGCGGAATATAATAAGCGGTGCAGTATTCGTAACACGAAACGGCAGACCGCTTGACAGAAGCAATATATGGAGATTAATGAAAAATTTGTGTGAAGATGCAGGTGTATCTAAGAACAAAGTATTTCCGCACAATTTACGTCATCTTTTTGCAAGAACCTACTATTCTCTTGAAAAAGACATTGTTCGCTTGGCTGATATTCTTGGTCACTCGAGCGTTAACACCACCCGTATTTACACTATGGCAGACAGTGAAATTCACCGTAAGCAAATTCAAAGACTTGGCTTGCTGCGATGTTAAAAAACATAATTTGTATTATGTGATTTTATACATACAGCATAATTTGTATTATGTTGTTGCTTTGCAAATAATTGCAATGATTTTTGCTTATAAATATTCATTCTTAGGTAAAAAGGACATACCATAAAGACCAATAATACAACTTTTTGTGCTATTGGTCTATTTGTAATGGATAATTTTTGTTTGTAATGCCGAAAATCAAGAAAATAGTCGTAAATCGTTGACAAATGTAGAAAAAAACGGTATAATAAATTTGTATATTTATATCTCGATTACGATACATACAACATAATACAAATTATGTTGTCACTGCTAAAAGTAGTCGGTTATATTTTTTATTCAACTATGGAGTGAATATTCCATAATGCAGAACAAGTATTCGATTTGGAGGCAGAACACATGAGAAATCCGGCAGAAAGAGAAATAAAAAAAGACGTTGTTTTAAGTAAATGCTTTGAGTGTTTAACCGAAAAGGGAATTGAAGCAATTACAATAAAAGATTTTTCGGAAGCAACAGGAATGGCTGCAAGCAGTA